>JAZKZA010000031.1:0-5099 GCA_045612445.1 Eubacteriales bacterium
CTCGATACCGGTACTTGACGGCGACAACCGACTCATCGGTGTTCTCATCTCGCAGGAGCTCTTGCAGCTGCTTGACGACGAGATCAGCGACGACTACGCCAAGCTCGCCGGTCTTTCGGAGGAGGAGGACCTGAACGAGCCCTTGAAAAAGAGCATAGCAAAGAGACTCCCTTGGCTGATCGTCCTGCTGGGGCTCGGACTTGTCGTCTCGAGCGTTGTCGGTCTTTTCGAGCAGGTGGTCTCTCACCTGACGCTGATCGTCTGCTTCCAGTCGCTGATCCTCGGAATGTCGGGCAACGTCGGAACGCAGTCGCTCGCCGTGACCATACGAGTACTGATGGACGAGGAGCTTTCGATAAAGAGTAAGCTGTTTCTGATCGTCAAGGAGGCAAGGGTCGGTCTTGTGAACGGACTGATACTCGGCGCTTTGTCCTTCGTGCTGATCGGCTTTTATATCGTGCTTTTCAAGAGCGCGCCCTTTGACTACGCCTTTTCGGTCTCGCTCTGCACCGGTCTTGCGCTCGCGCTGGCGATAGTTATATCCAGCGTGGTGGGTACTTTCGTACCGATCCTTTTCAAGGGTGTGAAGGTAGACCCCGCCGTCGCGTCGGGTCCTTTGATCACCACCATAAACGATCTGGTCGCCGTCGCGTCGTACTACGGACTCGCGTGGATACTGCTCATAAACGTTATGGGACTTTGAAAAATATAAAATAAAAATATTAAGGATAAGTTATGAAGCTTTGTTTTTCAACTCTGGGCTGCAGCAGCTACTCGCTGGACGAGGTGCTGAAGCTCGCCAAAAGATTTAATATTGACGCCGTTGAGCTGCGCGGTCTGAACGACCGTATGGAGCTTTCGGACATCGAGGAGCTCTCTCCCGAAAAGGGAGATTCCACACTTGCCGCCTTCCGGGAATACGGCGTTGAGCTTGCCGTTCTGGGCAGCTCCTGCCGTCTGCACAACAAGGATACCCACGCCGACGCCGCCCTCGCGGTCGATATAGCGTCAAGGCTGGGAGTACCCTTCGTTCGCGTTTTCGGCGACCGCTTCAAGCCCGACCGCGAAACGGCGACCCAAACGGCGATCGACGGACTTCGTTCGCTTTGTTCCGACGCCGAGAGAAAAAACGTCTCGGTGCTGCTTGAGATACACGGTGAGTTTTGTACCGTAGACGCCATAGCGCCGATAATAGAGGCGGTGGGGTCGTACCGTTCGTTCGGTATCATCTGGGACGTTGCCCACTCGGACGCCGACTACCGAGAGAACTGGCGTGAGTTCTACAGCTTTATATCTCCGTATCTGCGCCACGTACATATCAAGGACCATAGACGCTCCGACATGGCTCTGACGCTTCCGGGTGAGGGAGACCTGCCGCTTGCCGAGATCGCCCGCACGCTTGACGCCGATGGATATACGGGAGCATTTTCGCTCGAATGGGAAAAGAAGTGGGTACCCGAGCTGCCCGACATCGAGGTCGCTCTCGAAAGCTTCTGCTCGATCTTAAAAGGCTGATAAAAAAGGAGTACGAACGTACCGTTCGTACTCCTTTTTATTTTGATCATATCCAGCCGCAGCTTCGGGCGACGGTTATAAAGACGAACATCGTCAGTATCGACAGAAGAGTTCCGAGGGTTATTATCTCGCCTGCCAGCTCGTAGTCTGCCTCGTAGTTTCTTGCCATCGCGTAGCTCGAAACGGCGTTCGGCGTTGCAAAGACCGCGATGAGTATCGCCATCTCCAGCTTATCAAAGCCGAGAAGCGACGAAACGAAGAGCATCATCGCCGGTATCAGAACCGTCTTTCCCAGCACCGAAAAGATCGAGAACTTGACGTTTTTCAGCATGTTTCCGAACTTCAGGTCACCGCCGAGTATCAAAAACGCGACCGGTGTTGCTGCAGATTTGATGTTGAAAAGGGTGGTATCCAGCATCGTGGGGATCTCAAAGCCTATGTAGTTTCGGATCACCGAGAAGATAAGTCCTGAAACGCCGCCGATTATCAGCGGGTTCTTCACGATACCGAGCAGCGCCGACTTGATGCTTTTGTTCTTCGAATCGCTGAAGGAATAGAGCGAGATGACCGACAGCATATTGATGACGGGTACGTAGAACGACGCCACGACCGCCGCCAGAACCGCTCCCGTTTCACCGCCGATGCTCAGCCCGAGCGGTACGCCGAAGAGCAGGAAGTTCGAGCGGAAGGTACCCTGTATCATAACTCCGCGACGCTTGGGGTCTTTGACGAACAGAGGAATGATAACGAAGAGCAGTCCGCACAGAACGACGGCACAGATGCAAACGTAAAGTATGAGCTTGAGGTTGAATACCTCAAAGATGTTTGCGGTAGCTACGTTATAGAAGAGCAGCACCGGCAAAAGGCACTTAAAGCAAACGTCGTTTGCTATCTTGAGAAAATGCTCGTCCCAGAGCTTGATACGGGTCAACACGTAACCCAAAATTATCAAAAGAAAGATCGGAACGACAACGTTAGCCGAAAAAATAAGATCGTTTCCCATAAAACCTCTTTAATATTACATAATTCACCATATTATACATCTAAAACCAAACGAAAACAAGCAAAAAACTCAAAAAAATAAAAATCTCAAATTTCGTTATCTTTTGCAATTTTGTCAACACGTTTTTGTGTATATTAAACAACAAAAAAGTAGAGCGGGGAGTCGATCTCCCCGACTGTCCCTACGTCACGTGATAATATACCACGAAAGCGGCTTGGATAAAAAAAGAGCAAGTCTTTCAACTTGCTCTTTTTTGGCGGAGAAGGCGAGGATCGAACTCGCGCGCCGGTAACCCGACCTAACAGTTTAGCAAACTGCCCCCTTGACCCCTTGGGTACTTCTCCTCATTCCGTTGTACCCGTATATTATATCTTAAATCCCCTCGCTTGTCAAGTCCTTTTTTTATTTTTTATCCGCTTTTTTACCCCGACAAATATTTACAAAGTGTAATATTTGTGTAAAATATATTATAGTATTATTGTATATATAAATAGTATATGTTATAATATATTTAATTATATAGATTGCGAATATTTTTCCGCTTTACATACAACTTCACGAAAGGATACTGAAATGTCTTACGAAAACGACATCGGCTCGATCTGGGAAATGGTTAAAGAAACGCTCGCGCACCATATGCCCGAGTCTGCCGTTAATCTTTGGTTTGGTGAGCTCGTTCCCGTCTCGTTCGACGAGAACACCGTTCATTTCACCATTCCCTCCGAGCTAAAGCATAACATAATCCACCGAAACAAATACGACGCCCTGCTCGAAAAATGCTTCACCACTATCTTCGGCTTTCCCGTTAAGGTCAATATAGTTTTCAACGGAGTCAAGCGGAAGGACAGCCAGGACCTTATCCGTCGCATCAATCTGATGAGCGAGCTTGAGGATACCGATCTGACGTCTTACCGCGGCGAAGAGCCGGAAAAAAAGACGCCGGTCGTCGAGCCGCAGACAAAGGAAAGAGTTCTCGGCGGATCGCTTCCGCGCTGTAATTTTGAATACACCTTTGAGAACTTCATAGTCGGAAATTCCAATAAGTTCGTTCACGCCGCCTGTATGGCGGTAGCGCGCGACCCGTTCGGTGAAAAGAATTACAATCCGCTCTTCATTTACGGTCCGTCCGGCATAGGTAAGACCCATCTGCTCTACGCTATAACCAACGAGATCAAAAAGAAGAACCCGACAGCCAACATAATCTATATCAAGGGCGAGGAGTTTACAAACCAGATGATCGAGAGCCTCGCTCATCAGGATATGAAGTCCTTCCACCAAAAGTTCCGCTCCTGCGACCTTCTTTTGATAGACGACGTTCAGTTCATCGCCGGTAAGGTTGCAACGCAGGAGGAGTTTTTCCACACCTTCAACGCCCTTCACGAGGAGAACAAGCAGATAATACTGACCTCTGACCGTCCTCCTCACGAGATAAAGACGCTTGAGGACCGCTTGAAGTCTCGCTTTGAGTGGGGTCTTATAGCCGACATACAGCCGCCCGATCTTGAGCTTCGTATCGCCATCATAAAGAAAAAGGCGGAACAGGCAAACATAGAGATCCCCGATGAGGTACTGACCTTCCTTGCCGAAAACCTGCGCTCGAACATCCGTCAGCTCGAGGGTGCTATCAAGAAGCTGGCGGCGCTGAACTTCCTTTCGGGTCAGGAGATCACGATGGAGACCACCGAGGGCTGTATAATGGAGCTACTCGGTAACGCCGAGCCGGCAAGCGTCACGGTCGATAAGATCTTCGGTGCGGTGTTAAAGAAATACGGTATACCGCGTTCCGAGATAGTCGGCAAGAAGAGAAACAAGGAGATCGCCTTTGCACGTCACGTTGCAAACTTCCTCATTCGCGATATAACCGAGATGTCGTTACCTAATATCGGAAAGATATTCGAAAGGCATTATTCAACGGTCATAGCGTCGATCGAGTTCGTTGAGAAGCGTATGATAACCGACCAGATGTTCGCTCTTGATATCCGTGCGCTGAAAAAGGAAGTCACGGGTGTTGACCAGGCAGACGACTGACGTACTGCTTGCTTGTTAAAAAGCTGTGGAAAAGCTGTTGAGAAGGTGTGGGCGCTCTCTTCCGTCAAAAAACGACGTTATCTGACGCGGGAGCTTTTGCACAAATCTTCAATATCTTTTCCTTGAGTTATAAAAATGGTTTTCCACTACCGAGAGGAGTCGAAAAACCGAGCGGTGACTGGGCTTGGAAGAGTTTTCCACATGTTCCGTATATTCTAATATATATAATAATATACCTTTCATTCTATCATTCATTCAATCTATATAAAGAGCGAGATCGGAAAACAGAAAAGAGAGCTGTTGAAAATCCGCGCTGTGTAATATGGAAAAGGTAGACCCCGCCCCGCCCGTGTCATTCTGAGCGGAGCGCAAAAACAATGAGTTAAAAAGTAAGATATTTCCTGCAACATTAAAAAACAAAACGAAAAATAAACCCGTTTGGGTATGGAGGTTACCATGAAAATAATATTCAACAGACAAGCTGCGGCAAGTGCGGCGGCTCCGCTTATGTGCGCCACCGGAGGTAAATCGGTGCTGTCTCTCTCGGAGGGTA
>JAZKZA010000032.1:0-9460 GCA_045612445.1 Eubacteriales bacterium
TAAGCCGACGAAGACCAGACGCTCGTGGCAGCTCTTTCGCGATATTGACAGCGATGCCGATATAAACGCCTTTGTTTCGCAATATATAAAGGAGTCCGGGATCTGGACGACCCTTTATGCCGAAAACGTCGCAAAGATTCAGATCAAGCGAGCGAAAAAGGGTACGGCGACGCTTGGGGTCGTCGCCGACGATTACGCGCCAACGGTCCTGTTTGGCTTTGACGACGGTACGCTTCAAGGCTTCAGTACCTTCGGAGAGGGAAGCTATTGCGGTCTTGTCAGGGTGGCAGGCGGCTCGGTATTAAGGACGTATCTACCTAAGATCGCGGTTGGCGAGTCCTACGTATCCCGCCCGGGTATGAAGGCGGCAGACCTTAACCAAAACAGCTTGCTCGTGACGGTCTGCCTTGATAAAGAGAAGGATAACGTCTCGGCGTCGAGCTATAGCTTGAGCTTGACACTCGTTCAGAAAAACGGTAACGGCGACGTTAAGTATACTGCCGAGGTCAGCGGTATTTCCGCAGGCGCTCCGGTTACCGTTGCGTTCGACGTTTCGTCCTTCCGCGAGGCTATGAAGAACGGAGACGTTGAGCTTCGCCTCAGCGCTAAGGGAGACGACGGATCGGGTTGCTTTCTGCGAGTTGACCGAATCTCTTCCGGACGGGTGCAGAAGAACACATGGCTGATACTCATACTTATCTTCCTTGCCGTTCTCGCACTTGCCGCAATGGCGGCGCCTGGAGTTATCTGGGACCAAAAAAAGAAAGATCCCGTAAAGATCAAAAAATAAATCAGAGCAGGCTCGATCGAAGATCGAGCCTGCTCTTTAGGATTCTGAAAGCACAGGAGTTATTGTTATGATCTTTATGGGACCGGGGGATGGAAGCGTTTTGACTGCACGTCGCGCTTGAAGCAGGGCTTGAGGCAGTCCGCCCGGGATCGCCTGCCATTGAGTGGCAAGGCGGACGTTTTTAAGACCGTGTATGCGGCAGGGCAGACGGTAGCGGAGCGCGCGCCCCGCTTTCATCGCAAAGCCCATAAATGCTCCGTTTGCCGATCCAAAATATCGAACGTAGCTTGCCGGGGTCCATACGTCGAGCAGCTTCAGAGAGGAGGCGAGAGAGGGGTAACGCGCAAGCAAACGTTGACCGACGGCTTTGCCGAAGCGAGACTTAGCGGCTCGGTAGGCGTCCTTGTTACGCGAGAGCTCTATCCAGCGCACCGATTCTTTGTCCTCAAGAAAGATCATGACCTGAAGAACGGCGCGCCCGTCCGGTTGAGGGAGCAGGGCATTCGTGTAGGGCTTAACTACCAAATGCGATATACGTCTGCCGTCAAGATCAAGAGTGCGGCAGTCTATGACGGTCGAGTGATTTGGAAGCTCGGTTGACGCGTCGCACGAAAAGGCGGCGTGGATAGCCGAGAAAAGCGGAGTTCCGATAAGATCGGCGCGGGCGCGTCGAAGCTTTTTGGGCATATAACGGTCCGGCAAGAGCCTGCCAAAAGTTATGAATGGGTCGCAGGCACAGATCACGGCGTCGCAAGGGATTAGAGTCTCGTCTGAAAGGCGAACGCCAACGGCTCGCTTGTTTTGCAGTAATATCTGTTCGACCTCGTTGTCGGTAATAAGCTCACCGCCAAGCTCCAGATAGCGGTCTCGCATACGGTCTGCTGCCGCCTTTGAGCCGCCGTAGGGGAGGTCGGCGTTGCCGATACAGAATGCACCGTAAGCAAACAGCAAGGAAAGTGCAGAGAGCTCGGGAGAAAAAAGGTCGGTCATCATACGTCGAAGCAGCTTGTGATGAAAGCGCGCGGCAAGGTCGCCAAGACTCATATTGCGGTATCGCAGGTAAAAGGGCAGGCAAGCGGGGGATGATATTCTCTCTGATTGCATTTTGCCAAACGCCTTGACTGCCGCTATGAATCTTCTTGATTCTCGGGCGTCCTCGGGTGAGAGCAGAAGCATTTTTGCCAGTGTTTTGTTTGGGTCTCGGTAAAGCGAGATGTGCTGACCGTTGTACTCAAAGTCGGCAAACGATTCGGGACGGCAAAGCTTGACCCGCTCACCCAGCATGCCGACCTGATTCCACATCCTGAAAAGTTCGGTTTTCGGATGGGTTCCGGTGAGCCAGTGCATACAGTTATCTATTGAATGTCCGTCGCGCTCCCAGCCGGTAAGATTACCGCCGACGAAGCTGTTTTTCTCAACGACCGTAGCCTCAAGACCCGAAAGACGGGCATATATCCCCGCGCCAAGACCCGCAACACCTGCGCCAACCACAACGACCTTTTTCATACGTACGACCTCGCTTCGCCGAAAAAACGGCACAAGATTTTATAATATCTTGTGCCGTTTTGAGGTGTTTTATTCACTATTTGAGCTTAAATCCGCCACGTTGACGAACGTATCTGCGTTTTCTTTGACGTGACGCCAGGGCAATGCTTGGTAGGATGAAGGACAGTATAGTCATAAATACGAGAATCACGAGGGTCGCTTTGAAGGCTCGACCGCTGAGATAATCCTTCACTCCCTCCATAAGTACGAGAAATTCATTTCTTTCGATCCTCCGACCGACCGTTACGGGGACGCTTGTAAGCTGAGTCGTGCCGCTCCATACGGAATAATATGCAACGGTGTCGTCGGTTGAAATGGGAGCGGAGAACTCACTTTGTGAGAGCAATAATGAATAGTGAAGGTCGGAAAGATCTTCTTGATTGCCTGCAAAGACCTGCAGATCCTCGGACAGAACAAGGTCGACCTTTTCTGTCTCCATCTCCGCCATTTTGACCTCGATCTCACCAACGACCGAGCCGGCACTTAAAAGCGTTCTGTAGGAATAGTTGTTGTAAACGTAGTCGAGAACGTTTTGAGCTAACTCGAAGCGAGCCTCACCGGGAGGGCACCCCATAGCTATCAGAATGAAGCCGGCGCCGTTGTGCTCTCCAAGTGCGGCAACGCAAGCGCCGCTGTCGGTCAAGCCGGAGTTCATACCGCGAACGCTTCGGCAAAAATACTGCGAGTTTTTGTTGAGCAGCTCGTTAGAACCGTACGAGAAGCACCACGACCCGTCGGCAAACTCTATTTTTGAGTTGTAATCCGAGCTTACTGTCATAAAAAGCTCATTTTTTGATGCGGCAACGGCGATCTTAAGGCTATCCCGAAGGGTGGTCTTTTGTCCGTCGGTATCAAACCCGGTTATGTTTTTATAAACCGTTGAGGACATTCCAAGCGAGGCGGCACGCTCGTTCATTTTGTCGATCAGAGAGCTGCTTGAGCCAAAGCTGAGCACAGAAAGAACGGTGATGGCGTCGCTGTATCCACCCGAAAAGGCGGCGAGCATAAGTGAACGTACCGAAAGGGTCTGCCCTATGGCAAGACCGAGCGGCTTTCCGTTGCCGCCGCGCAGCATTTCGGCGGTAAGTGTGACTTTTTCGTCAACACGTTCGCCAAGTGCCTCGCATATAAGAAGCCCCGACATAAGCTTGACGGTCGACGACGGTGAGGTCTCAACGTCAAGATTTTTTTGCATTATCAAGCGGTCGTTTTCGACGTTATAAAGCACAAAAAGCTCTGCAGCGTCAAGCGAGGGCGGGGGAGAGCCGGTTTCCTCTTCGGCAAACACACCAAGCGAGAAAAGTGGCAAGAACAAAAAGAAAAGGAGGAGCGAGATAAAACGAAGCATTCCGTTTTTCATAGCGTCCTCCTTATATGTTATCAGATAGCAAAATATTTTCGAGCCGTCGAAATGTCATTTCGAACCGTTTGTACCAACTCGTCGGTGCTCGAAAAGTGCAGCTCGTCCCGCAAATGAGAGCAGAGCGAGATCTTTACCCGTGCGCCGTAAACGTCGCGGTCAAAGTCGAGTATGTGAGTCTCACACCGAACGGCGTTGCCGCCGACTGTGGGGTTTGATCCAACGTTACTGACGGCGCGGTATTCTTTACCCTCAAGCTCCACAAGACTTGCATAAACCCCGTGGCGGGGTATCAGCTTGCCCGTAGGTATCTCGATATTTACGGTCGGCATACCGAGTTTTTTGCCCAGCGCGCGACCGTGAGTTATCTCTCCGGTGATAAAATAGGGAGCTCCGAGCATTTTTGCCGCCGCTTGGGTGTCGCCCGAAATCAAAAGCTGACGTATACTGCTCGAGCTTACGATCTGTCCGTCCAGCGTTACGGGGTCAACGATCTCCGATCCGTGCTCGAAGCCCGAAAGCATATCGGGAAGCCCCGCTCCGCCTTTACCAAAGCGGAAATTGAAGCCGCACACAGCTGACTTACAGTGACAACGGCGTTTTAAGACGTCGTTTACAAAATCCTCGGGGGCGGTGTTTCGAAGCTCGGAGAAATCGCCCAAGACAGCGATGTCAAGTCCCTTTTTTGCAAAAAGCTCAAGTTTTTCGTCAAGCGTTGTGAGCTTCAAAGAGGGGGCAGATAATAGAAAATCGGCGGGCGGCTGCCCAAAGCACCACGCTCCGCCGAGTATACCAAGCTCGTCTCGCTTTTCGATAGTTTTTTCGATCAGCGCCGAATGCCCGATGTGAACACCGTCAAAGTTACCAAGGCACAGCACGCAGGCTCTGCCTTCTGTAAATTCAAGACCGGTATGAAGGTCTATATATTTGAGCATTATACTCCCAGGTAAGTGCGAACCAACGCGTTGAGAAGCTCGTCGCGGTCGATGTGGCGAACGAGGGACCTTGCGCTCTTGTGATTGGTGATATAAGTGGGATCCTCGGTGAGAAGATAACCGACGATCTGGTTTACGGGATTATAACCCTTTTCGCTCAGCGCGGCGTAGATAGTCTGCAGGATGCGCTTCATCTCATCATTGGTATCATGATAAGCCTCAAACGTCTGGGTCTCTCCGTTTTTCTTTGCGAGTGGCATATACAGTCCTCCTTATATGCATTCTTTAGGATAATTATAACCTATATTATGTTTTTTTTCAAGAGGATTTAGAGATTTTTTTATCTTTTACATCAAAAAAGGCAAATATGAACCTTAAGATGTTAATTTTTGATGCGTCCACTTCACTTTTTATCTCTATTGTGTTATAATATATCGGTAAGTTAAGAGGGAGGTGTCCTGCTGTATGGAAGAAAACAAAAGAATACTCGACGGGATAAGCTCCCCCGCCGATCTGAAAGGTCTTTCGGAAAGCGAGCTGAGAGTGCTTTCTGACGAGATTCGCGAATTATTAGTCGAAACAGTTTCGAAAACGGGGGGACATCTGGCATCGAACCTCGGAGTCGTTGAGTTGACGCTGGCACTTCATAGGGTTATGAATGCCCCCGTGGACCACATAATCTTTGATGTGGGGCATCAGAGCTACGTTCATAAGATACTGACCGGTCGCCGCGACCGCTTTGACACTCTGCGTCAGGGAGGCGGACTTTCGGGCTTTACCTGCCGCGCCGAGAGCGAATACGATTGCTTCGGAGCAGGGCACAGCTCTACGTCGCTGTCTGCTGCGCTTGGTTTTGCTGAGGCGGACCGGATCAAAGGATCTGACGCGTATACAGTTGCGGTGGTGGGGGATGGAGCCTACACCGGCGGAATGATACACGAGGCTCTTAATAATTTTGACAATCGGCTCCGTTTGATCCTGGTGATCAACGAAAACGAGATGTCGATATCTAAAAACATCGGTAGGTTTGCAAGTAATATGGCAAAGCTCCGCGCAAACAGCGGATATCTCAGAACAAAGAGAGCAACACGAAATTTCGTTAGCCGCATACCTCTTGTAGGCAAAGGGCTTTTTCGATTGATGAGAGATACCAAAAAGCTGCTGAAAAACATTTTGTACGGCAGTAATTACTTCGAAAATCTCGGTCTTCACTATCTCGGACCTGTTGACGGTCACGACAGATCGGCGATCGAGCGTCTGCTGACCGAGGCAAAGCAGTCGGGGCACGGAGCGGTCATTCACGTCAAGACTGTCAAGGGAAGGGGATACCGACCTGCCGAGACCGATCCGGGACGTTATCACGGCATGTCTCCCTCGAACGCCGACGCTCAAAAGCCGAATTTCTCGGCAGTTATGGGTGAGGAACTGACAAGACTTGCCGATCAGGACGGCTCGATCTGTGCTATAACTGCGGCAATGGCGGACGGAACGGGACTTGTTGGTTTTTCGAAGGCGCACCCCGACCGTTTTTACGACGTCGGTATCGCCGAGCCTCACGCCTTGACGTTTGCGGCGGGACTTGCGGCGCAGGGTATGAAGGCGGCGGTCTGTATTTACTCAACCTTTTTGCAAAGAGGATACGACAATATAATCCACGATATTGCACTTCAGAGCCTGCCTGTGCTGCTTTGTGTTGACCGTGCGGGACTTAACGCGTCCGACGGCGCGACGCACCACGGTGTCTTCGACGTTGCCTTCCTTTCGGGAATACCGAATCTCGAAATATATACGCCCTTGACCAACGAGACCCTTAAAGCATCGCTTTCTGCGGCGCTGGCATCGGGAAAGCCGAGTGCGGTCCGTTATCCGAATGCCGCGGAGGACGAAAGGGTGACCGAGGCGTTTTACCGCGACGACGACTTTTCACTTCGTATAGCGCGAGCAGATTTTGATTCCGAGTACGCTCCGACGGCGGTCATCGTGACCGACGGGCGAATCGTTACCGAGGCACTTGACGCCAAGAGAAGACTTGCCGAGCAGGGCGTTCGGGTTGGCGTTATCCTGCTTGAAAGGATCAAGCCCTACGGCGATGCGGCAAGAGCAGTTGCATCTCTTCTGCCTAAAGGGGTTAAAAAGATCATTTTTCTTGAGGAGGAGCAGCGCGCGGGCGGTATGGGTATGATGCTCTCCGACGAGATGCGCCGAGCGGGAATGCTGGAGAATATTGCGAGCTCGATAATGGCGATAGACGACGACTTTGTTATCCGACGTCAAAACGAACCGATCCTCAAGACGGCAGGGATAGACGCCGAAAGCATAGTGAACGAAATAATGAAATAAAAAAAGAACCTTGCACTGCTTCGTGCAAGGTTCTTTTTGCATTGAGCGGCCGGCTCAGTGAGCGGCAAGCCACTCCTCGGCCTTTGCCTTGGAGACCGACTTGATGTTCTCGGTCTTGTAGGGCGATGCCTCTCCGCCGTTAACGTAGAGGAAATAAAGACCGCCGGGAGTCTGATAAAGGGTCTCCTCGTAGCCGTCAGCATCACCGATGCATCCAACGGTGAACTTCTTTACGAGAGTAGCCGTTTCGGTGTCGTACTCTCTCTTGCAGATGATCTTCTTCATGATCTATGCTCCTTTTCATTAGTCGTTTCTTTTGGGACGTTGCATAGCACAAGTCCAAGATATTTTATCATGAGTTGACGTTCTTGTCAAGTGGAAAAGATGCGGGAGCGGAACAATTTTTTCCAATTCGGCAACTGCGAAATGAGGTATATGATATGTGGATCAAAACATTGTAAAAAAAGCGTGTTCACTCGAAGTACAAAAAGTGGCTTGGAATAAGGCTTCCAAGCCACTTAAAACCTTACGGTATTATTCCCACTCGAAAGTACATCTTTAATATGGGTTATTTGGAGTGGTTTTTAGTGCGTTTTTGTGGCTGTTTTTACGCTGTTTTATCTCCATTATCCCCATTATACCTTCAAAATGTTGTCAAAAGTGTTGTCACGATAGGACGGTTAATTAAGACAAACATTATCGAAGTTTGAGTCTATATTCTTCGTTAAGTAAAGTGGAATGTTTGCTAATGCCCGATATATAATTGTATATTTTTCTGTAACTAACAGATTGAGGTATAGATGCTTCCAATTCTTTTTGCAAATACTCTCTATCATCAATTACCAATGAAAAATAAACTTTTGTCAAGACATCTATAGCATCAAAATTCGGAAATTGTTTGTAATATTCTATTGATTGATTACACGCTTTCATATAATCCATAAAAGAACGCATAAACAAATCATCAGCAGACTTATCGGGAGCCAATGTGAGCATTGTAGTTCGTATAACAGAAAACACATCTTTACTATCATATTTAGAGTTTAGCAAATCTCGATACAAATTAACAACAAAAATAGCACTCGTGTTTTTTATAGGATTTTGATTTATGCACTTCCCGTATAAATGTGAATCTTCTTGTAAATAAGCCAAAAATTGTTCCGATGCATTAACTGCAATTTTCCATATTTTATTAGCTAATTCAGTTTTACTTTTCTTTCCAAAGCCAAACATCCAAAAAACTCCTTTGTGATAACATCAAAATTAATGTTGTTAATATAATTCAAACTGTTGTCAAAGTGTTGTCACAGAAAATTGAAAAATATGCAAAAAGCGGCTTGGAATAAGGCTTCCAAGCCACTTAAAAACCTTATTTGATTATTCCCACTCGATCGTTCCGATGGGCTTCGGAGTGAGGTCGTAGAGAACTCGGTTGATGCCCTCGACTTCGTGAGTGATGCGGTCGGTTATATGGTGGAGCAGCGAGTAGGGAAGCTCTTCGATGCTGGCGGTCATGGCGTCAATGGTATTGACGGCACGAATGATCGCCGGCCAGCCCTCGTAACGCTGATTGTCGCGTACTCCGACGCTCTTGACGTCCGGTACCGCTACGAAATACTGCCAGACCTTACCGACAAGTCCGTTCTTCTGGAACTCCTCGCGCAGTATAGCGTCTGCCTCGCGCAGTGCCTCAAGGCGGTCACGAGTGATAGCTCCAAGGCAACGTACTCCAAGTCCCGGTCCCGGGAACGGCTGACGGAATACCATGCCCTCCGGAAGTCCGAGTGCAAGTCCGACGGCACGAACCTCGTCCTTGAACAGCATCTTTATAGGCTCAACAAGCTCAAACTTCAGGTCCTCGGGCAGTCCACCGACGTTGTGATGCGCCTTGACCGCCTTGTGAGTTCCGGAGCCGGACTCGATGATGTCGGGGTATATCGTTCCCTGTGCGAGGAACTCGATGCCCTCGAGCTTTCTTGCCTCTTCCTCGAAAACGCGAATGAACTCCGCTCCGATTATCTTTCTCTTCTGCTCGGGGGCGTCAACTCCGGCGAGCTTATCGAGGAAGCGATCGGTGGCGTCAACGTAAACGAGGTTAGCACCAAGCTCGTCACGGAATACGCGAACGACCTCTTCGGGCTCACCCTTACGGAGCAGACCGTGGTTGACGTGTACGCAAGTCAGCTTGTCTCCAATAGCTTTGATGAGCAGCGCCGCAACGACCGACGAGTCAACACCGCCCGACAGTGCAAGCAGGACCTTACGGTCACCGACTTGCTGACGGATCAGCTCGATCTGGTCTGCGATAAAGTTTTCGGCATTCCAGTTACGCTGTGCGTTCCATTTATCAAAAATAAGCTCTTTTATTGCGGCTTCTCGCTCTGCGTCGTTCTCAGGAAGAGCGGGAGCGCCTTCGTAGTCGTATGCGACGGTAGGGTAGTTGCAGTTCAGAACTGCATCCGAAACCTTAACGCCCTCTCCGTTAACACC
>JAZKZA010000033.1:0-3651 GCA_045612445.1 Eubacteriales bacterium
ATGGCGGTCAGAAACCCCGAAGGAGAGATCGTTGTTGAGGAATGGGATAACGTCACAAAGGAACGGGCGAAGATAACTAAACTTCCGTTTTTCAGAGGAGTTTTTAACCTCATCGACTCGATGGGGTTGGGCTACAAATGCCTGATGCGCTCGGCAGAGATATCCGGACTTGAAGAGGCGGAGGCAGAGCTTGCCCGCGAAAAGGCGGAGAAGAAGCGCAAGAAGGCAGAGAAAAAGGCGGCTAAAAACGGAACTGCTCTACCGCCGCAGGACGCCGAAGTGACCGAGGAAGAGAAAACAAAGAAGGAAAGCTCGGCGTTTACTAACGGCGTTATGGCTATAAGTATGGTTATGGGCGTGGCTCTTGCGGTCCTGCTCTTTATCTATCTGCCGACGTTTTTGACAACGCTGATACTAGGCAAAAACGCAGCCATCGACCATCCCGTACTGTTAACTGTCATTTCGGGCGCGATCAAGGTTGTTATTCTTGTGGCGTATATGTCAGCCGTTATGCTTATGAAGGATATTAGACGTACATTTATGTACCACGGAGCTGAGCACAAGTCCATTTTCTGCTACGAAAAGGGCCTTGAGCTGACGGTTGAGAACGTCAGAGAGCAGCGCCGTTATCACCCTCGTTGCGGAACTTCGTTTTTGTTCGTGACCGTCATAGTCAGCGTAGTGATAATGATACCGATCGGTATACTGCTTCGCGCTGTGCTGCCAGAGGCAATACTTGCCTCGAAGGCACTCTTCACGCTTATCAGGACTGTTATCGCTATAATCCTTCTTCCCCTTATGGCGGGAGTCGGCTACGAGTGCATAAGACTTGCGGGACGCTACGACAACCTCTTTACAAGGATCCTTTCTGCCCCCGGCCTTTGGATGCAGAAGATCACCACTAAAGAGCCTGACGACAAAATGATCGAGTGCGCCATCGCCGCACTGAAGGCTGTAATTCCGGATGACGAAAGCGACAAATGGTAAATCAAAGCAGACCGACGTACGTCGTTCTTCTTTTTAGTCGAGCGTCAAACGAACCAGATCGCGATCGCTGACTAACGAATTTATTCCGTAAAAGAAAAGGGCTCTGTCACAAGAACCGGCAAGGGCGGTCAGGTCGCCGCTGAAGTAGCGAGGGTCGACAACGCATAGCTCAAAATGCCTTGCCAGGAAGGGGATCAATGCGTTTGCAAAGCTATCCTTGACGACGAAAAGCCGAGGCTTGTCACTTCTGTCCGATATCTCTATGTGACCGTGATTTCCGGACAAAAAGACCGAATACTTATCCTTTTGAGCTATCCTTGAAAGGTCGTAAAATCCGGTCTGCTCGAGGTCTCCCGATACCGAAAAGAGCTCATCTCCGTCGTATCTCCAAAGCTCTAACGCTTCGCCGGGGAGCAGATAAAGCCCGGAGCGAGACCAAGCTGTGCCGAAAAACTCGGTGGACACTGTTTCTCGGGTGAACGCCTCCTCGGGATATGGATCGTACCCCAAGATAGCACCGAGATAGCAGTAGACCTTGTAAGCTCCGTACGTGGTGAGATGGTGGTCCCCTCTAAAGTACGCCCCCTCAAATCCGGTCGAAAGATAGAACCAACTGTCGTTTTCGGATATCGAATAGGTAGCAACGGCGTTTGAATTTGCCGAAAGCGAGTCGGGAACTATTGCAACCACCGAGTCGACCGTAAAGCCGTCTCGTAGTTTTTCAATGGCGTCAAGCGCCGACTTTAGGTTTTCTTGACCGCTAACCGTCAACGGCTTGCGCTCAGCAAGTGCTCCGCTTTTGAGCAGAACGACGTCGTTTGTCTCGTGGCGTCCGAGCAAAAGCTCACAGTAAGACGCCGCAGAAATAAAAGCATCACGAAAAGGGAACTGATCGGAGTAAAAATCAGCAAGGCGACCTGTGTATTTCCCACTTGCGAGGCTTTGAAGCGAGGGCGAGGGGAGCTCGGAAAGCAGGCGGTTTTCGTTTTCGGAGAAGCTTTTTTGCGGTAAAAGATATATAAGAGCACCGAATATCAGAAGAAAGCAGAATAAAAGTACGGCAAGTGTTAGCTGGACGGCTCTGTGGCACGGTGACTCTGAAAGACGCTCGCGAAGAGTAAAATACGCGTCGGCTTCGGAGTCTGCGAGGTTTTGCTTTGACATAATCCCTCCTAATAATAAAATAACGGACACCGTTATGGTGTCCGTTATTGGCTTTTTTATGCAATTATCTGTATACGGTGACGATAAATCCGTTCGAGTTATCTCCCGAAATGGTGTACTCGTAGTTCTCGGGGATCTCAATGCTGACCGTGTCGCCATCGGTTGCGGCTACGTAGTAGATCGAGTATACCTCTGATCCCGATTCAACTATGAGCGCCTTTGAGGGGGCGTTGTAGGTGTTTCTCAGCTCGGCAACGTACTGCTCGAAATTGCTGATCGTTTCGCTTTCGGCGATGTAGGTCGCGTGCGGGATACCGATGTATCTGAACTGAGTGGAGGGCACGATCTCGTCCGAGCCGTGAACCGTCTCATTGGGGTCGGAATTAACGAAGCCGTACTTATGTGAGTTCTTGAGCAACCAAGAATAAACGGTGGCATTCTTGGAAAGTCTCATGGTCTCGCCGTCAACCGAGAGCTTGACATCAACGGTAGTTCCCAACTGATGCGGATAGTCGATCTCAAGCGTATTTTCCTTCGGTGTCAGGTGCCCGTATGCGAGGAGAACGTCGTCGCAACCGGTCTCGGTATAAAGATCGGTCGTCATTCTGTTGAACGCCTCGATGACCTCGGGCAACAGAGCGATCGCACCGGTGTCACGGTAGCTGTAATGAATAACGAGATCAAGGTTGTCCTTCTTAAGCTCGGAGTTGTAGCGATAAACGTTCTCAAGCTTGGTGTTTACCGAGGAGGCGACCGACGTGTCGAGCGGATTTGCCTTGTTGACTATCAAAAGATCGCCCTTTTTGACGTCCGAGGAGGAAACGGAGATGGTCGAGTACTTGACGTCTGCACCGAACTTGTAAGCGACCTCGGCGATAATTATTCCGCAGAAGAGCAGAATTATTGCCGTCAATACCGCAAAAATAGATATTGTAATGATCTTTTTGAGATTCGGTGTCTTCTTCGGGCTCTGTGCGGGCTTTTTGTTGAGCTCGGGGCGCAGGGTGTCGAAGCTGCGGGTTCCGTCGTTTTCGTTCATCGTGTTTCCTCCTTGGATCAAAATTTACTTATTTGTCAGATTTGTCAGACTTTCTGTCTTTTCTGTCGAATCTCTTTCTGGGGCGATCGCTCTTCTCGGAGCGCTCGCTCTTCTCGGGACGCTCAGGAGCGCCGGGCATTGCATCGCGAATAGAGAAGTCCATTCTGCCCTTGGAGTCGAGACCGATGTATTTCACGTTGACAACGTCGCCAAGCTTGAGAACGTCCTCAACCTTGTCGATTCTGTGGTCGGTGATTCTCGAGATGTGAACCATACCCTCACGTCCGGGAGCATACTCAACGAAGCAGCCGAACTCCTTGATGTTGGTAACAGTACCGGTGTAGATAGCACCCTCGACCGGCTCAAAGACGATAGCGTCGATGCGAGCCTTTGCGGCGTAAGCGTCGTCGCGGTTAACGGCAGCGATGAATATCGAGCCGTCGTCCTGAATGTCGATCTTG
>JAZKZA010000034.1:0-3193 GCA_045612445.1 Eubacteriales bacterium
GTATACATACAGCAGATCTTCGAGCAATAGGACTTTCCGCACTTGGTGGAATCCTCCGACTCACGCGAGCCGACACACTGAACGAAAACGATAGTGTGGGGGTGAGTTCTGTCAGAGGGACGAAGCAGAGTTCCGCCGGTAGGACCTGCGGCGTTCATCAGTCGCTCGTACTCAAGCGAGGTAACGACGTCGGGGCTCTGGGCGTAGGCAAACTCGTCGTACTTGTCGACCTTTATCGGATTGAATCCGGTGGCGGCGACGATCGCGCCGTAGTTGACGTCGATGAACTCGTCCTTTGCCTGATAGTCGATAGCGCCTGCCGAGCAGACCTTCGAGCAGACTCCGCACTTACCCGACTTGAGCATAGTGCAGTAATCAGGGTCGATGGTTGCGATCTTCGGGATCGCCTGTGCAAACGGGATATAGATAGCGCGGCGGTTGTCAAGTCCGAGGTTGAACTCATTGGGGACCTTCTTCTGGGGGCACTTCTCGGTACAAAGACCGCAACCGGTGCAGAGGTCCTCCTTGACGTATCTTGCCTTACGCTTGATGGTTACGGTAAAGTTACCGACGAATCCCTTGACCGCCGAGACCTCACTGTACGAGAAGATACGGATCTTATCGTTCTGAGCAGCTTCGACCATCTTCGGGGTGAGGATACACGCCGCACAGTCGAGCGTCGGGAAGGTCTTGTCGATCTGAGCCATCTTACCGCCGATGGTGGGCTCTTTTTCAACGATATCGACCTCAAATCCGGCATCGGCGATGTCAAGAGCCGTCTGGATTCCGGCGATACCGCCGCCGATGACCAGTGCGCGCTTGGTTACCGGAGACGTTCCGGCGGTCAGAGGCGCGTTGAGCGTCACCTTAGCGATAGCCGAACGGACGAGAACGATAGCCTTCGCGGTCGCAGAGGGCATATCCTTATGTATCCAGGAGCACTGCTCACGGATGTTGGCGATCTCGACCATATAGGGGTTGAGTCCGCCGGCGGCAGCCGCCTTACGGAAGGTGTTCTCGTGCATACGGGGCGAGCAGGAGCAGACGACGATACCCGTCAGCTTATGCTCTTTTATCATGTCCTTGATCAGGTCCTGACCCGACTCGGAGCACATATATTGGTAGTCTGCCGAAAAGACGACGCCGCTCTCGTGCTTTGCAGCCTCGGCAACCGCCTTAACGTCAACAGTTGCGGCAATGTTACTTCCGCAATGGCAGACAAAAACGCCTATTCTTTGCATTTTCTTACCTCACTCGGAATATTTGCGGAAGGCGCTGACCAACGCCTGCTGCGGGATATCGGCATCAAGGATAGCCGGGATCTCGTCGGCGCGCAGGTGGTTATGACCCTGGCGACGAATGCAAGCGGATCTTACCGCCTCGACCAGCTTTGCCGGCTCGACCTGTCTGGGACAACGGTCTATACACGCAAAGCAGGAAAGACACTTGAAGAGCGACGGGCTTTCGATCAAAGCCTCGATATCGCCGTTCTCAACCATATTGACAAACTGATGAGGATGATATTCCATCTCATCGTATGCCGGGCAGGTAGCGCTGCACTTTCCGCAACGCATACACTTTCTGGGATCTACGCCCGATATACGAAGTATGTCTTCACGACAAACGTTGTTTTCAGACATTGTTCTCCTCCTTAAGTCCGAGCGCCTCGGCAAGCAGCTCGGTGAAGTATACGACCGGCAGCTTGTTTTCGGCGTTGCTCTTATTAAGATTGTAAAGGCAGAGCGGGCAGGCGGTGATCAGCAGCTCAGCTCCGCAGGCAGCGGCGTTGTCAACCACCTTACCTGCACGGCTTGCAGCATAGTTCTTGTCCTCGACCGTTGCGTATCCGCCGCAGCACTCGTTTCTCTGCGCGTAGATGACCGGCTCGCCTCCGATGGCGCGAATAAAATCCTCAAGGATCTTGGGATTTTCGGGATCGTCCATCTGCATTACCTTTCCGGGTCTGAGAAGCAGGCAGCCGTAATAAGCGCCTATCTTTCGACCGGTGAAGGGCTTTACGACCTTTTCCTTAATCTTATCAAATCCAACCGTATCGCGAAGCAGCTCAAGATAGTGGATAACGTTGATCTCACCGTTGTACTCGGCGTCGGGAGCCATATAATTGTTGGCGCGACTGCGTATGTACTCATCGGTCCTCATATCGTTATTGACCTGCTTGAGAACGTTATGGCAGGCGGAGCAAAGGGTCACGAGGTCATGTCCCGCATCGCGCGAGGCGGCAAGAGCGCGGACCGACGAAAGCTTAGTTGCTATCTTATCCTTTGCCAGCGGATAAACACCGCCGCAGCACTGCCACTCGGGCAGCTCCTCGAGTGTGATACCGAGGAGCTCTGCCGAGCGTCTTGCATATGTATCAAGGTCTATCGCCTTGTTTTTCAGCGTACAGCCGGGAAAATAGCTGTATATCATTGGCGTTTTCCTTTCAGAATTTACTTATTTATTATGTGTCTTGGTGTCTTGACAGATCAGACCATCTGCTCGGGGTGGAATACCTCGTCGAATCTCTCGGCAGTCAGGAATCCGAGAGCAACGCAGGCCTCCTTGAGCGAGATATCGTCCTTGAATGCCTTCTTGACCGTCTTTGCGGCGTTCTCGTAACCGATGTAGGGGTTAAGAGCGGTGACCAGCATGAGCGAGTTGTGAAGGTTGTTGTGCATCTTCTCGCGGTTGGCAACGATACCGACTGCGCAGTTGACGTTGAACGAAACGATAGCCTCTGCAAGCAGACGAGCAGACTGCAGGAAGTTGTAGATAGCGACGGGCATGAAGACGTTCAGCTCGAAGTTACCCTGCGATGCAGCCATACCGACGGCAACGTCGTTACCCATGACCTGAACGGCAACCATGGTGACAGCCTCACACTGAGTGGGGTTGACCTTACCGGGCATGATCGACGATCCGGGCTCGTTCTCGGGGATCTGGATCTCACCGAGACCTACGCGAGGACCGCTGGCGAGCCAACGGATATCGTTTGCTATCTTCATCATATCGGCAGCCATTGCCTTGATCGCACCGTGAGCGAAGACCAGCTCGTCCTTGGAGGTCAGAGCGTGGAACTTGTTACCTGCAGTGACGAACTCCTTACCGGTCAGCTCGGCAACTGCAGCAGCAACTGCGGTGTCAAAGCCCTTAGGTGCGTTAAGTCCGGTTCCGACGGCAGTTCCGCCGAGAG
>JAZKZA010000035.1:0-2743 GCA_045612445.1 Eubacteriales bacterium
ACGAACGGCAAGGTAGTCTCCCTTTTCGGTCAACATAACGACCGGAAGCTTGGTGATGCGGTTGTAGTTCGACGCCATGGAGTAATGATACGCGCCGGTGGTCAGGCAGGCGAGAAGCTCACCGCGACCGATGTCTGCGGGGAGTGATACGTCCTCCTGCAGGATATCTCCGCTCTCGCAGCAGCGTCCGACGACCGAGCAGGTCATGACGTTATCGGCGTCCACCTCGCGGCAGACCGGAAGAATGGTATACGGCGAGCCGTAGAGCGCGAAGGGAGGGTTGTCTGTCATTCCGCCGTCAACCGAGACGTAGGTCTTGTATCCGGGGATACGCTTGACCGTTCCGACACTGTAAAGCGTCAGCCCCGAGTCGGCAACTATACTGCGTCCCGGCTCGAAGGCGATCTCGGGAAGCTCAATTCCGATCTTTTCGGCGTAGTCCTTCATAAACGCGCCGACCTCGGCGACGTTTGCGGCGATATCTATCTCGGGCTGGCTCTCAACGTAGCGAACGCCGTAGCCTCCGCCGATGTCGAGCTCCTTTGCGCTGTATCCCAGCTCGCGCTTGATCTCGGCTACGAAGTCGAGCATAACGCGGGCGGCGCTGATATACACATCAGAGTCGAATACCTGTGAACCAACGTGACAGTGGAAGCCGCAAAGCTCAAGGTTTTCGAGCGAGAGGGCAAGCTTTACGATCTCAAGAGCTTGTCCCGTTTCTATTGGCGAGCCGAACTTTGAATCGACCTTACCGGTCGCAACGGCGGCATAGGTATGCGGGTCGATGCCGGGGGTTATGCGGAGCAGAAGCTTCTGACGTTTACCCTTTTGACCGGCTATACGGTCAACGGCGTAAAGCTCCTCGGCGTTGTCGGCAACGAAATATCCGATGCCGTGATCAATGGCGTAGTCTATGTCGGCGTCGGTCTTGTTGTTTGAATGGAAGTAGGCCAGGCCGAGCGGGTATCCCGCCAGCTCTGCGGTGTATATCTCGCCGCAGGAAACGACGTCGATGCCCATACCCTCCTCGCGCATTATCTCGTAAAGGCGCTTGAAGCAGGCGGCCTTCGAGGCGTACAGCACGCGACCGCGACCGTCAAACGCGGCGTTCACGGCGTTAAGATAGGTTCGGCAACGCTCGCGGATACGAGCCTCGTCGTAAAGATAGACGGGAGTTCCGTATTTCTCGGCAAGAGGGGAAAGCTCGTGCCCTGCAAGGCAAAGCTCGCCGCGCTCGTTTCTTGAAAGGTTTTTACAGATCATTTTACATTACACCTCAAAGCAGATGTGCGCGAAGCTCCTCGGGAGAGAGGGGAGAGAGGTCAGCGGGGGCGACGTCGAAAAGGGTCACACAACCGCAGCTCTTGCGCTTCGACATACGGTCAACGGCTCGTGCGCAGGCAACGAGAACACTTCCGGTGAACTCGGGGTTCGAATCGAGCGACAAACGGAACTCGACCGTGTGAGTATGCTCCCCGTTAAGACCCGTACTGCCGTTACGAATGACCGAGCCTCCGTGGGGCATTCCGCCGTGGTCACGGTCAAGCTCTTCCTTTGAGATAAAGGTAACCGAGGTGTCGTAGTCGGCAAAGTAGTTGGGCATATTCTTGATCTCGCTTTCGATACGGTCAAGATCCGCACCCTCCTTTGCGACAACGTAGCACTCTCTCTTGTGCTTTTGACGGGTGGTGAACTCGGGACATTCTCCGCGACGGACGGCATCAAGTGCCGAGTCGACCGGAACGGTATACTGACGGGCGTCAAGAACGCCGTCGATACGGCGAATGGCGTCCGAATGTCCCTGACTTATGCCGCGACCCCAGAAGGTATAGTCGGCACCGTTAGGCAACGCCGCCGAGGCATAAAGTCTTGCGATCGAGAAAAGGCCGGGATCCCAGCCGCCCGAGATGAGGGCGACGTTTCCGCTTTCCTTTGCCGCGGCGTCTACCCTTGCAAAATGCTCGGGAATGGCGGCATGAGTATCAAAGCTGTCGACGACGTTGAAGTCGGCGGCGAGCGACGGAGTTAAGTGGGGCAGGTCGGTTGCGCTTCCTCCGCAGATGACGAGAACGTCTATCTTGCCCTTGAAGTCGGCAAGACTTTCGGCGGAATAGACGGGCAGACCTGTCAGCGTTTTTACGCTTTCCGGCGCGCGTCGGGTGAAAACACCGACGGCTTCGACGTCGGGCGAGAGACGTGCGGCAAGCTCAACTCCTCGTCCGAGGTTTCCGTATCCGTATATTGCGATCTTCATTGATTGATTTCCTTTCATTCAGCCGCTGCGATCATGGCGTTCATATCGTAAAGCCCGGCGGCAAGGGGAGTTATATATTCTGCGGCGGCAAGAGCGCCCTCGGCAAAGAGCGCGCGGCTGTGCGCCTCGTGCTTGAGCGTTACCGTCTGGTTCTGAGTTCCGAAGATGACCTCGTGAGTTCCGACGATATTACCGAGTCTGAGCGCTTGAACTCCGATCTCGTTCACGTCACGCTTACCCTGACCGCTGCGACCGGTGGTTATGACCGAGCCGGGTCTCATAGACGCGACCGCGCGTGCGAGCATCAGTGCCGTTCCGCTGGGGGCGTCGAGCTTACGGTTATGGTGTACCTCAACTATTTCGATATCGGCGTCGGGAAGGGCGGCAGTCGCCTTCTTTGCAAGCTCAACGAGCAGGGCTACGCCGAGAGACATATTGGCAGAGAAAAATACGGGAACGAGCTTTGACGCCGCCTTTATTGCGGCAAGC
>JAZKZA010000036.1:0-1927 GCA_045612445.1 Eubacteriales bacterium
ATCTTTATGCTCCTTTCCGAGGACGGCTACACCACCGTTCCCGAAAACGATTCGCTCGGTGCAGTTACCCAGCTTATGATGAACAGACTGACCGGTCAGCTCGCAGGATACCTTGAGTTCTATGAGTTCTTCGAGGAGAGCGTTCTTGCCGGAGTTCCCGATTTCATTGCCCACGACATGATCGACGGAGATACTTATACCGTTCTTCCCGCCGCCTTCGGACTTCTGACCGAGGGAATCCTGAACGTTTCCAAGGTCAAGACCGGAACTCTCACCATGAGCCGTCTTACCTACAGCGACGGAAAGTACGTTATGCAGATGCTCCTCGGCGACGGTAAGAACCCGCCGAAGTGGGAGGAGTGCGGTTGGGATCAGCCCGCCCCCCAGCTCTCGGCGCTTGAGATATACATCAACGACGTTGAGTATTTTGCCGAGAACGTTGCCTGCCAGCACTACATAATCACCTACGGTGATAAGCGCGCCGAGATCCGTGACCTCTGCTCGATCCTCGGTATCGAAGTTTTTGAGATGTAAGAGAGGGAATAGAGATGTATAAGGGATATAAGATCAGAGCACCGTTCTTTGAGGTTGGTCCTAAGTGCTTTATGTGGGGCGAGAGAATGCTCAAACTCTGCCTCAAGCTCGACGAGATCGCAGAGAAGTACGATCTTGACATAATCGTAACTCCTCAGTACGCCGATATCAGACTTATTGCGGAGAATACCAAGAGACTTCACGTCTACGCCCAGCATATGGATTCGCTGACTCCCGGTCGCGGTCTCGGTTCGGTCCTTCCCGAATCGGTCAAGGACGCGGGCGCTGTCGGAGTAATGCTTAACCACGCTGAAAAGAAGCTCACTATGGAGGAGCTTGAGAAGACCATAAAGAGAGCCGACGAGATCGGTCTTGCCTCCATCGTTTGTGCAGATAGCGTTGAGGACGTTGAGAGAATCGCAAAGATGTCTCCCAACATCATCGTTGCCGAGCCCACTGAGCTGATCGGAACGGGCGTTGCCAGCGACATGGGTTACGTTCGTGATACTATTGCCGCCGTAAACGCCATCAACCCCGATATAATGGTCCTTCAGGGGGCGGGAATCTCGAACGAGGACGACGTTGCTAATGTTATCCGTGCCGGCGCACAGGCAACCGGTTGCACCAGCGGAGTTATGAAGGCAGCAGACCCCGAGGCAGCCGCCGAGGCAATGCTCTCCACCCTTCGCAGAGTTTACGACGAGGTGCATAACGCCTAATGAATACTGAGATCATAGAAGCCGCAATGAATGCTTTCGATATTGAGAGCGAAAGCATTATGGCAACCAAGGCGGTCATCAGCTCCGAGGAGTTTGCAAAGGCAGTTGAGGTTCTCTCGAACGCCGAGCGCATCGGTGCTGCGGGCTGTGGACATTCGGGCATTGCCTGCCAGCACTTCGCGCATCTTATGTGTTGCGTTGAAAGACCCGCAAGATTCGTTTCTCCTGCCGAAGCCGTTCACGGCGGACTCGGATTTATCCAGAAGGGAGACGTTATGCTTCTGGTCTCCCGCGGAGGAAAGACCGACGAGCTGATGCCGATAGCAGACATCTGCCGTTCGAAGGGGGCGACCCTTATCGCCGTTACCGAGAACACCGCCTCGCCTCTTGCCGAGAAGTCGGATATCGTTCTGGCAATGAAGGTCACCCGTGAGTGTGATAGATATAACTGCCAGGGAACGACGAGCTTCGCCGTTACCAACGCCATCTTTGACGCCCTGCAGACGGCAGTCATTGAGTACACCGGATTCAAGAACGAAAAGTTCGCAGTTATCCATCCCGGCGGCGCTGTCGGTAAAAGACTTAATAAGTAATCAAAAAGCCGAAAGCACCTGGTAGCAGGTGCTTTCGGCTTTATTTATTGAGCTTATATAGCTCTTCGGCGGCAAGACGCG
>JAZKZA010000037.1:0-10514 GCA_045612445.1 Eubacteriales bacterium
AACATCCCCCTTGTTTTTTATTCCTTGATCTCGCCAAACAGCGTCAGCGCCTCGCGAGCCGAGTTCTGCTCTGCCTCGCGCTTGGTCTTACCCGAGCCCTTACCGATGATGTTGCTGCCCATTCTCGCCTCGACCCAGAAGGTCTTGTTGTGGTCGGGGCCCTCTTCGGCAACCGTTACGTAGTCCAGCTTTGCAGAACTATCCTGCTGAATGAACTGCTGGAGCTGGGTCTTATAGTCGTGTCCTCTGCCGAGCTTTTCGAGCCTATCCAGCTCGTCTGACAAAAAGGGCAACAAAAAGCGCTTGGCAACGGCAAGACCCTCGTCGCCGGCGTCAAGATACATCGCGGCAAGAAGCGCCTCAAAGGCGTCCGACAGTATCGACTTGCTCTCACGTCCGCCGTTCTTGTCCTCGCCGACTCCGAGCAGAAGATACTCACCCAGAGAGATCTTGACGGCAAAGCCGGCAAGCGCCCTCTCACAAACGATCTCGGCGCGCATCTTGGTCATATCTCCCTCGTCACGGTTGGCGTAACGGTCGTAGAGCAGCTCTGCCGCCGTCAACGCCAGGACCGAGTCTCCCAGAAACTCAAGTCTTTCGTTGCAACGGCTATCTCGGTTGCGCAGCTTCTGCTCGTGCGAATAGGACGAGTGGGTCAGCGCAACGGTCAGGTATCCGCTTTCCTTGAACTTATAATTTATGATCTTTTCAAGCCCCGACTGGGGTCTCGGAAATTCACTCATAGCTTCCTCCGAAGTTTATTTATGCTCCGACATCTCGCGCAGTCTGCGCTCTTCGAAATACTTTGCCGCCTTGGCGATGTCGTAGGTGACGCCGGTGTCGGCAACTATTATCGCCTGACGGATGGCGTTCTTGAACGCCTTGGCGTTAGACGAGCCGTGCGCCTTGATGACCGGCTTGGATATGCCGAGTATCGGTGCGCCGCCGTATTCCTTGGCGTCATATCTGTGCTTAAGCTCTCTTATATGGTTCTTGACCAGAAGAGCCGAAAGCTTTGAAAGATTCGAGGCATAAAACATTGATTTCAGCTCTGTCATCATAAGCTTACCCATACCCTCGACCGATTTGAGCAGGATATTTCCGGTAAATCCGTCGGTCACGACGACGTCGCAGGCGTTAAAGGGCAGCTGATTTCCCTCGACGTTACCGACGAAGTTGATCTCCTCCGATGCGCTGAGTCTTGCGTAAGCGGCTCTTTGCAGATCCGTACCCTTGCAGTCCTCAGCACCGTTGTTCAAAAGACCGACACGGGGAGACTTGACTCCGTAGCAATGCCTCATATAAGCCGTTCCCATAACGGCAAACTGCTCGAGGCACTCGTCGGTGACGTTTATATTTGCTCCCGAATCTATCAGCAGAACGGGGGGATTAAAGGGCAGAACGGCGGCAATGGCGGCTCGCTTGAGTCCGCGTATCTTTCGCACGATCAGCGACGCTCCCGTGAAGAGCGCACCCGAGTTTCCCGCCGAAACGACGGTATCTCCCTTCCCCTCGGCAAGCAGCTTGAGAGCTATGCTCATTGACGAATCGCTCTTCGAGCGAACGACGCAAAGCGGGTCGTCCTCCATCGTTATAACAGTTTTGGTATCAACGATCTCAAAACGGGAAAGGTCGTAGTCGTTCTCAACGGCGAGATCCTGAAGGCGTTCAAGATCTCCAACCAGAACGAACTCCGCCTCGAACTCCGATGCCGCGGCAAGCGTTCCCTTAAGTATTTCGGCGGGGGCGTTGTCCCCGCTCATTGTATCAACGATTATTTTCATACCCTCACCCCGCATCCATACCGGCGAGCGCGTCGAGCGGGCGACCTAACAAGGCTTCGTTTTTAGCGGTCTTTCCTCCCTTAACTCGGTATCCGAGCGGGGGGATTATACCGAAATTGGCGTTCATGGGGGTAAAACGTCCGATGCCTCCGCGACTGACGTAAGCCGCCATAGCACCCAGCACCGTTTCACAGGGAAAAACTACCCTATCAAGTCCGAGCGCGACCCTTGCGGCGTTAAGACCGGCAACCAGTCCCGAGCCCGCCGACTCAACGTAGCCCTCAACACCCGTCATCTGTCCTGCAAAGAAAAGCTCGGGGCGAGACGCGACCGAATAGGTATCGGTCAAAAATCCGGGCGAATCAAGATAGGTGTTTCGGTGCATAGTACCGTATCTCAAAAACTCGGCGTTGCCAAGTCCCGGTATCATCGAAAAAACTCGCTTCTGCTCGGCGTACGTCAAGTGCGTCTGGAATCCGACGAGGTTATACATACTTCCCTCGACGTTTTCCTTGCGAAGCTGAACGACGGCGTAGGGCTCTTTGCCGGTAGCGGGATCGGTGATACCGACCGGCTTGAGCGGTCCGTAGCGCAGAGTGTCCACTCCGCGTCTCGCCATGACCTCGACGGGCATACAGCCCTCGAAAACGGTCAGCTCCTTGGCGTTCTCCTGCGCTTCTCGGTCAAAATCGTGAAGCGGGGCTTCCTCGGCGGCAACCAGCTCGCGGTAAAACGCCTCGTATTCCTCGCGCGTCATCGGACAGTTGATATAGTCGGCGTCGCCCTTACCGTAGCGCGAGGCGAAAAAGGCGCGGCTGAGGTCCACCGATTCAAACGAAACGATGGGGGCGGCGGCGTCGTAAAAATGCAGCTTCTTGCAGCCAAGACCCTCTATAAAGGCGGTCATAGGCTCGCTCGTCAGAGGTCCGGTGGCTATGACCGTGACTCCCTCTGCGGGAACACCGTCGCACTCCGCCTCAATGACCTCGATGTCGGGACAGCTGCGTATCTTTTCGGTTATATAAGCCGAGAATTTCTCTCGGTCAACGGCAAGAGCTCCGCCCGCCGGAACGACGGTGGCGTCTGCGGCCTCCATTATAAGCGAGCCGCGTCGTCTCATCTCCTCCTTGAGAAGACCGACGGCGTTGGTCAGCGAGGCGGCGCGCAGAGAGTTCGAGCAAACGAGCTCGGCAAACCCCTGCGAGCGATGCGCGGGGGTGAACTTGCCGGGCTTCATCTCGTAAAGCCGTACCGAGACGCCCGCGCGGACGGCCTGCCAGGCTGCTTCGCAGCCGGCAAGTCCCGCACCTATAACGTTTATTGTTACTTTATCAGTCATTATCGTTTTTCTTTTTATCGTCGGCTATCTCTTTGGTGAACTTACACTCACCCGAGCAGACGAGCTGTGCTTTGCCCTTCTTACGGAAAAGAGTTTTACCGCACTCGGGGCACTTTTCGTCGGTTGGGATATCCCATGTCGAGAAATCGCACTCGGGATACTTCTCGCAGCCGTAAAATACCGAACGGTTTCTACCTCGACGCTTTACGAGCTTACCGCGACACTTGGGACACTCACCCGCCGTTTCCTCGACCATCGGCTTGGTAAAGCGACAGGACGGGAAGTTTGTGCAGGCGTAAAAGCTACCGTAGCGACCCGATCGGATCACCAGCTCGCCGCCGCAGATCTCACACTTGAGATCGGTCTTCTGTGCCTCGGGCTTTTTCACTTCGGTCTTCTTTTCAGACTTGGTCTCGACCGTCTGATCGACCTGCTCCTCGGGCTTTTCCTGACCGGGAAGCGGCTTGGTGTTGCGGCACTTGGGATAATTCGGGCAGGCGGCAAACTTGCCGTAACGCCCCGAACGAACTACCATCTTAGCTCCGCACTTGGAGCAGATGATGTCGGTCTCCTCCTGCGGGAGAGCAAGGCTCTCGCCTCCGGCAGCCTCGGCTGCCTCGAGCTCCTTTGAAAAGCCTGCCCAGAACTCGGTCAAAAGCTGCTCGGTAGAAACGTCGCCGTTTTCTATATCATCGAGCTTGTTTTCCATATTTGCAGTGAACTTATAGTCGACGATGTCGGCAAAGCTCTCCTTCATCAGCTTGGTGGTCACCTCGCCGAGCGGCGTGGGAACTAACACCTTACCGTCGCGACGGACGTAATCACGCTCAATGATAGTCGTGATTATCGACGCGAAGGTACTGGGGCGTCCTATACCTCTTTCCTCGAGGAACTTGACCAAAGAGCCCTCGGTGTATCTCGGGGGCGGCTCGGTAAAGTGTCTCGACGGCTTGACCTCGGTGCAATCCAGCTCCACGCCCACCTTGAGCTCGGGGAGCTTGATGTTCAGCTCGCCGTCGTCGTTCTGCTCCTCAACGTCGGAGTAGACAGAAAGGTAACCCGCAAAGGTCACGCTGTATCCGCTGGTGCGGAAAAGATGACCGGCACAGCTCACGTCCGCCGTTACCGTCGCGAGCGACGCCGACTCCATCTGGCTGGCGATAAAACGGTCCCAGACCAGCTTATAGAGCTTGAACTGGTCAGCGGTCAGATGACTCTTTATCTTGGAGGGCTCAAGCGCGGGATTGACGGGACGAACCGCCTCGTGCGCGTCCTGAGCGCCGTTCTTTGCCTTATATACTCTCGGCTTTTTAGGATAATAACGCTCACCGAACTTGTTTACGATAAGCTCACGTGCGCTCTCCTGCGCCTCGGGCGAGATACGCATCGAGTCGGTACGCATATAGGTTATAAGACCCTGCGTTCCACCGTTTTCAGCACCGACGTTGATACCCTCGTAAAGCTCCTGCGCCACCTTCATGGTGCGGGAGGACTGGAATCCCAGCTTTTTGACCGCCTCCTGCTGGAGCGTGGAGGTGGTAAAGGGGGGAGCCGGCGAACGGCGCTTGGTTCCGCGGCGCACGTCGGCAACGCTGAACCTCTTACCCTCAATATCAGAGACTATGCTCATAGCCGGCGCTTCGTCGGGCACCTTGGGCTTCTTGCCGTCGGCGCTTCCAAAGTAGCGTACCGAGAAGCCGTGTCCGTCGGACGAGAGCAGGCAGGCGTCGATCAGCCAGAACTCCTCGGGAGTAAAGGCGCGGATCTCCTCCTCGCGCTCAACGACGATACGGGTCGCGACCGACTGAGTTCTTCCCGCCGAAAGACCGCTCTTTACTCTCTTCCAAAGGAAGGGACTGAGCTTGTATCCGACGATACGGTCGAGTATTCTTCTCGCCTGCTGTGCATTGACGAGGTTCATATCTATATTTCGGGGCGATTTGACCGCCGCCTTGACGCTTTCCTTGTTGACCGCATTGAAGGCGGCGCGCATGGTCTTCTCGATCGGAATGCCGAGCAGCTTTGCTATATGCCATGCGATAGCCTCGCCCTCGCGGTCAGGGTCGGTCGCGATTATTACCTTGTTTGCGTTCTTTGCTTCCTTTTTGATCTCGTTGATGAGATCGCCCTTGCCGCGAATGTTGATGTAGTGTGCGGCAAAGTTGTTTTCTATGTCAACGCCGAGCGTGCTCTTGGGGAGATCGCAAAGATGTCCCTTTGATGCTATGACCTTATAGCTCGAGCCGAGATACGATTTGATGTTAGCCGCCTTGTGGGGCGACTCAACGATTACGAGATTTGCCATTTGGATACCTTTCAAATTACTTAACTATCTGTGTTTATCTGCGCGAATAAAGTCCTCCGGGCAGGCTCTGTACCAGCCCACGCAGCTCAAGGAGAGTCAACGCGGCGATCGCCTCGCTGACGCTCGTGCCGTCGACCGCAAGACGGTCTACCGAAACGACCTGCGTCTCGGGGATACGGTCGTAAATTGCTCGAAGTGAGGGCACAAGCGAGGCGTACGCCGCGTCCGATCCGTCACCCGCCGTTCTTTTGTGTACGGTCGGTACGTCTTTTTTCACCGGGTCGACTCTTTCTGCTTTTTTAGTTCCCCTCTTCGCCTCGAACGGGTCAACGCCGTATCGGGCGAGGACCGTCCTGTCGTAGTCGGGCAACTCGTTTGATGCGACCAGTCTGTCAGTTCTTACGACCTTTTGATAAAGGGGCAGGAACTCACGGATTATATCGGCGGCAGAGCCCACGGGGTGAGCGCCGTCGCGGATCATGTTGTTCGTTCCCTGCGAGTTTGATTCTCCGATGTTTCCGGGCAGAGCAAAAAGCTCTCTGCCCTGCACCACGGCGTATCTTGCCGTGATCATAGCACCGCTGTTCTCGTCGCCCTCGACCACGAAGGTCGCCTGAGAGATACCGCTGATTATGCGGTTACGGAGCGGGAAGGTATACTGCGACGGGCGTGTTCCGGGCGGATACTCACTCATCACCGTTCCCGACCGCATAAGCTCGTCGTATATAGGTCTGTTTGCCGACGGATAAACGACGTCGATACCGCTTCCGAGAACGGCAACGGTGTGTCCTCCGGTAGCAAAGGCGGCGCAGGCGGTAATGCTGTCTACCCCGAGAGCCATTCCCGAAACGGTCACGACTCCGGCCTCCGAAAGTCCGTAAGATATTTTATACGTTGCGCGGCAACCGTATTCACTCATCTTTCGCGTACCGACGACGGCTACGCACAACCGAGGATTAAGATCGGGCAGCTTACCACGACAGTAGAGCACGGCAGGTGGGTTTTGTATTGCGCGAAGTCTTGCGGGATAGCGATCGTCTGCCATTGAGATGACGTCAACGCCAAGCTCCTCACAGCGGCGGCAGATGGCGCTCGCCCCCGAAAGATCCTTTTTGTTCAACCGTCTCTCGCATCGCCCGAAGCCGCGAAGCTCCTCCGGCTCGGCTCGATATATCTCGAACGCCGACCCGAATCTGTCGAGCAAAGGGTTAATACTCAGGCTACCCGCACCGAGAGCTTCGGCGAGCCATACCCAATATATCAGATCTCTATCCATAAAAACCTCACAAACAAACCTTAACCGAGCTGTCGTTTTTGCTCCCAAAGAATGATGGCGGCGGCAGCGGCGGCGTTAAGCGACTCGGATCGCTCGCCGATCGGTATGAAAACGCTTCGGTCGCACGCGTCGACCGTCGTTTTCAAAAGCCCATGACCCTCGTTTCCGATAGCGAAGCAGTCCCCCTCGCTCAGCTCCAGCCGATCAAGGCTTACCGCCTCACGGTCAAGTGCCGCGGCGAAGACCCGTCTTCCCTGCCGTCTGAGTCCTTCTATCGCCTCGGGCAACGACGGCACGGTATCTATCCGAACGTCAAACGCCGCGCCCATCGAGGCACGGAGGACGCGCGGATTATACAGGTCAACGCTATCCTCGCTGACCACGACACGATCGACTCCGAGAGCCAGCGCAGAGCGCAGTACCGTTCCGAAATTTCCGGGGTCTCGCATAGCCTCGAGAAGAAGTATCCTCTCGATCTTCTGAAGGCCCGAAATTACGCCATTATTATCTATTGTAGCAATTTTTCTGAAATTGTCAAGATGTTTGACGACACATATTACGCCCTCGGGCGATTTTTCGTCCGACAAGCGGTCGAACACCGAGTCGGCAAGAACGACCGCCTCACAATCGACGTCGGTGTTTATCAGCCCCTCAAGACGACCGAGCGACGACTCTCGGAGCAGTACAGTCTCGGGCGATATGCCTCTCTTAAAAAGCTCCTCGGCGAGCTTTATCCCGTCTGTTCTGAAAAGGCCGTGCCTCTCTCGGTATTTCTTCTCGGCGAGCGACGACACCAAAACGACGGTCGGATTTGCCCGCGAGCTTATCTTTTCACTCTTTATCCTCATTACTTTAAGAATAACAAAAACCCGGTCTTGACCGGGTTTTTATCTGATTCAGCCCTTGATAGCTGCCTTAGCCTGCTCGCAGAGAGCGGCGAAAGCTGCCTTATCCGAGACTGCCAGCTCAGAGAGGACCTTGCGGTTCAGCTCGATGCCGGCGACCTTCAGACCGTGCATAAGGGTGGAGTAGTTCATACCGTTGACCTTAGCCTGAGCGTTGATTCTGGCGATCCAGAGTCTTCTGAAGTCTCTCTTCTTCTGCTTACGACCGATGAAGGCGTAGTTACCGCTCTTCATGACGGCCTGCTTTGCCATCTTAAAGTGCTTGCTCTTTGCGCCCCAGTAACCCTTGGCGGCCTTCAGAACTTTATTTCTTCTCTTGCGCGTCATCATCGCGCCTTTAATTCTTGCCATTTTACTTTACCTCCTGCCTTATTTCTGAATGAGACGTCTGATGTTAGCGGCCATCTTGCCCTGAACGTAATCAGCAGTGCGCAGATGTCTCTTTCTCTTCTGGGTCTTCTTGCCCAGCTTGTGGCGACGCTCGGCGTGGTTCATCTTGACCTTGCCGGTACCGGTGACGGAAAATCTCTTAGCCGAAGCTTTATGTGTCTTGTCCTTTCCCATTTCAATAATTTCCTTTCTGAATTCTCTTTTATCATTACAGTGCCCGCGGCGCTGAACATGAACTTATTTGTTTTTTATCGGGGAGACTACCATGCTGAGGAAACGACCGTCAAGGCTCGGTGCCTTGTCAACAGTTCCAAACTCCTCAACTGCGGCACGGAACTTCTCGATGACCTCTCGACCGATGTCCAGGTGGCTCATCTCGCGTCCCTTAAAGCGCAGAACGACTCTGACCTTGTTTCCCTGCTGAAGGAACTTTATCGCGTTTCTTGCCTTGGTCTCGAAATCGTGAGTTTCGATACGGCAGGAAAGCTGAACCTCCTTGAGCTCGACCGTGACCTGCTTCTTCTTGGCTTCCTTCTCACGCTTGTCTCGCTCGAAGCGGAAGCGGCCGTAGTCCATTATCTTGCAGACCGGAGGATCGCTCTGTGCCGCCATAAGCACGAGATCCAGTCCCTTGTCATACGCCATCTCAAGCGCTGCCTGACTCTTCATAATGCCGAGCGTTTCGCCCTCGGGGCCTATGACCCTGACCTGCGGGAATCTTATGTCCTCGTTGATCAGCATCTCTTTTTCTTTTGCGCTAATCGGTATGCACCTCCAAAAATAAATAAACACGGAGAAAAACCAATCTCCGCGTTCCGAAAGCTCACCTTACGATGAGCGAGATATCAGACCCGACGCGCCTTTGCGGTGAGGTGAGAACGGAGAGTTCTTCTTCTTTGTCCGTGACATTATACCACACCCGACACCGTCTGTCAATACCTTTTTTCATTTTTTTTATTTTTCTGCCGACCCCCGCTTCAAGGGAGGGTCGGCAGATATACTTTTCAGAGCATTTTCAGTATCAGAGCCGTCTTCAACACCGCCGCCTGTGTCTTGGCATCGCAGATCTCGCCCGACGCTATCATATCGACCAGCTTTGCCATCGGTATCGGCTCGGGCTCGATAAACTCGTCGTCGTCGGGATCGGTCTCGCCCATCGTCAGCCCTCGGGCGTAATACATATGTATCACCTCGTCAAGGATCGCGGGGCTGGGATAAAGGTCGCCGATGAACACCAGATCCTCGCAGCTCGCTCCCGTCTCCTCGCGCAGCTCGCGCAACGCCGCCTCGCGGTGGTCCTCGTCAGGAGAGTCCAGCTTTCCCGCCGGTATCTCGACCGTCACCCTTCCGAAGGGATAGCGGTACTGTCTGACACACAGCACCTCACCGGCATCGGTCAGCGGAACGACGCAAACGGCACCGTTGTGACGTATCAGCTCACGGAACGCTTCGTTTCCGTCGGGCAAACGAACAGTATCGCGGTAAACGTCTATTATCACGCCGCGATAGAGCGACTCGGAGGATATTCCCTGCTCTTCAAGGTTTTTTACGTCGGTCATACTACTCGTATCCTTTCTTACTCACAAGCCGCAACGAAGGCAGAAAACAAAGCTCTTGCGGCAAAGTCGTTCTTATATAAAAGCTCGGGGTGCCATTGCACGGCGACCAAAAAGGGGTGACCCTTCAGCTCGACCGCCTCTGTGACTCCGTCGTCCGAGCGTGCCGACACGGTCAGCGGGTCGGCAAGTCTCTTTATTATCTGATGATGATAGCTGTTGACCGTCAGAGCACCGTATCCGACGATCTCCCGAAGAGCCGTTCCCTCAACGACACCGACTCCGTGCGAGACCAAGGGCGACTCCTCACTGCCCCGATGCCCCTCGACGTGCTGAACGAGACTTCCGCCGAGCGCGACGTTTATCAGCTGAATACCTCGGCAGATACCCAGTATCGGTCGGCGTGTCTTTATATACGCCTCAAAAAGAGCCGTTTCAAAGGCGTCGCGAAGTTCGACCACCTCGACCGTTTCACTCTCGATCTCCTCGCCGTAATACCTCGGATGTATATCCACCCCGCCGGCGAACAGCAGACCGTCGCAAAGCTCGACGTACTGCGCGATGCGGCCCGCGTCGGTCGTATAGGGCAAAAAGACCGGAACACCTCCGGCATCGATAACGGCGTCGGCGTATTCGGTCTTCATCTTTATAACGCCGTCAAACTGGGACGGCGCAATGCCGATGACGGGTCTTTTTTTCACTGGCGTCTGCCTCTCGAAAGCAACAGAACTATACGGTTGATCGCCACGGCAAGCACGAGATTGACAGCCAGCTCAACAAAAAAGTTAGTTCCTATCCAAACGGTAAAAAGCACCAAAACGGCGGCAAATCCCGTCTCACCGACGCTTTCGGTGAGATATCCCCAGAAAATGGTCAGCATACCAGCGGCAAAAAGCCCGGTATTTACAACTGGGGCGGCAACACTCGCGACCGTTAAGTGGGGGGCAAGCGGGCTTAGG
>JAZKZA010000038.1:0-3805 GCA_045612445.1 Eubacteriales bacterium
TGATCTCCAAGGCAAAATCCAACAACGTTCCCAACGATAACATCGAGCGTTGCATCAAGAAGGCTATGGGTGCGCAGGACGTCAACTACGAGGAAATCGTTTACGAAGGCTACGGCCCTGCAGGCGTTGCCGTGATCGTAGAGACCACCACCGACAACCGCAACCGTACGGCGGGTGAGGTTCGTCACTACTTCGATAAGTTCGGAGGAAACATGGGAACGACCGGTTGCGTCAGCTTTATGTTCACCGAAAAGGGTCTTATCATCATCACTGATGAGGACGAGGAGCTCGACGAGGACAAGCTGATGGAGGACGCCATGGAGTCCGGAGCTGAGGACTTTTCAGCAAATGAGGGGGTTTACGAGATCTACACCGAGATCGACGACCTTTACGCCGTTCGCGATGCTCTTGTCGCTCTGGGATATAAGATCGAGTCGGCAGAGCCCGATATGGTTCCTTCGACCTACGTCACGCTCGAGAGCGAGGAGGACATCAAGCACATGAATCTGCTTCTTGAAAACCTCGAAGAGAACGACGACGTTCAGAACGTTTACCACAACTGGGAAAATTGCGACTGATAAAAAGCAACAGCGCCATCAGGGTGCTGTTGCTTTTTATATTAAAGAAGATCAGCCACACCGAAGCTTCGGTGTGGCTGATCTGTTATTTAATTACATACCGCGCTTGACGTAGGTGGTATGCAGGATCTCGTGTGCCTTGTGGCTGTTCGGCTCGCCAAGGAACTCCTCGTAGATCTTCTTGATCTGAGGATTCTCGTGCGACTTGCGATAGGCAAGCTTGTTCGCATCTGCGTTATAAAGAACGGCAGAGCGCAGAGCCTTAAGATCAACGTTGTTAAGAACAACTGCCGGCTGAGTGGGCTGTCCACCACCGTTGATACAACCGCCGGGACAAGCCATGATCTCGATAAACTGAACGTCTACCTCGCCAGACTTGACCTTCTCAAGCAGAGCCTTTGCGTTTGCAGTACCGCTGGCAACCGCAACGTTTACGGTGATTCCGCCGAGATCGTAAGAAGCGTACTTGATACCCTCGGTTCCGCGAACGTCCTCAAAATCAAGCTTCTTGAGCTCCTGTCCGGTCAGTACCTCGGCTGCAGTACGGAGAGCAGCCTCCATAACACCGCCGGTTGCGCCAAATATAGCGCCGGCGCCCGAACCGATGCTGAACGGATCGTCAAAGGTCTCGTCCTCAAGAGCCTTGAAGTTGATACCTGCCTTCTCGATCATACGACCGAGCTCGCGAGTGGTAACCGCAACGTCAACGTCGCAAACGCCTGCTGCGTTCTGGTCGTCACGCTGGACCTCAAACTTCTTTGCGGTGCAGGGGATCGCCGAAACGAAGAAGATGTTCTTGGGATCAAGTCCGTTCTTCTCGGCGAAGTAAGTCTTCATAACGGCACCGAACATCTGCTGAGGAGACTTGCAGCTCGAAAGATTCTCGGTAAACTCAGGGAAGTAGTGCTCACAGTACTTGACCCAACCGGGCGAGCAGGAGGTGATCAGAGGAAGATTCTTGTTCTCCTTGATACGACCGATAAGCTCATAGCCCTCCTCCATAATAGTGAGGTCAGCGGTGAAGTTCATATCGAATACGCCGTCAAAGCCGAGTCTCTTAAGAGCGGCAATCATCTTACCCTCAACGTCGGTTCCGGGAGCGTATCCAAAGCACTCTCCGATAGTAGCGCGAACAGAGGGAGCGGTGCAAATAAAGACCTTCTTATCAGGATCTGCTATAGCCTCAAAGATCTGCTTGGTGTCGTCCTTTTCGTGAAGAGCACCGGTGGGGCAGGCAACTATACACTGTCCGCAGTTGACACACGAGGTCGAAGCAAGTCCGGACTCAAATGCACAACCGATCTCGGTATCAAATCCACGGTTGTTTGCGCCTATAACGCCAATGCCCTGCATAGTCTTACAAGCGGCTACACAACGGCGGCAAAGAATGCACTTGGAGTTATCGCGAACGATCGAGACCGACGAGGTATCCTTCGAGGTCTGGGTCTTTTCGCCCTTGAAGTGGTTGCTGTCAACGCCGTAGTCGCGGCAGAGCTTCTGCAGCTCACAGTTGGTGGAGCGAATGCAGGAGAGACAGTCCATATTGTGGTTCGAAAGAAGCAGCTCAAGGTTAAGCTTTCTCGACTGTGCGATCTTGGGGCTGTCGGTCTTAATGACCATACCCTCGCTTACGGGATAAACACAAGCGGTGACCATTCTGAAGGGACGACCGCCCTCGGACGCCTCGACGAGACACATACGGCAAGCACCGATCTCGTTGATGTCCTTAAGATAGCAGAGAGTAGGAATGTCAATATTTGCGGCTCTGGCTGCCTCAAGAACGGTTGAGCCGGCGGCAACTTCATACTCTTTGCCGTTTATAATAACTTTAATATTAGCCATTTTCTGAACTCTCCTTAATTATTCTTTAACTATTGCCTTAAAGTTACAGCTCGACTCACAAGCGCCGCACTTAATGCACTTAGCCTGATCGATAACGTGAACCTGCTTGACGGCACCATTGATAGCACCGACAGGGCACTGTCTTGCACACTTGGTGCAGCCCTTACACTTATCGGCAACGATATTGTAGCGAACGAGCTTCTTGCAAACGTGAGCCGGACACTTGCGGTCAACGATATGAGCGATATACTCGTCGCGGAAATATTTGAGAGTTGAAAGAACGGGGTTAGGAGCGGTCTGTCCAAGTCCGCAGAGCGAACCTGCCTTGATATAGTTTGCAAGCTCCTCAAGTCTGTCAAGGTCCTCAAGCTCACCGTTTCCGGCAATGATCTTATCAAGGATCTCAAGCATACGCTTAGTACCAATACGACAAGGAGTGCACTTACCGCACGACTCATCGACCGTAAAGTCGAGGAAGAATCTTGCGATGTCGACCATACAGTTATCCTCGTCCATAACGATAAGTCCACCCGAACCCATCATCGAGCCGATAGCGAGAAGGTTATCGTAATCTATGGGCGTGTCGATCAGGCTTGCAGGGATACAACCGCCGGAAGGACCACCGGTCTGAGCAGCCTTGAACTTCTTACCGTTCGGGATACCGCCGCCGATCTCCTCAACGACCTCACGAAGAGTAGTTCCCATCGGAATCTCAACGAGACCGGTGTTGGTGATCTTACCACCAAGTGCGAAGACCTTAGTACCCTTAGACTTTTCAGTACCCATAGCGGCAAACCACTCCGGACCGTTCAGAATGATCTGGGGAATGTTTGCATAGGTCTCAACGTTGTTGAGGACCGTAGGTCTCTTGTAAAGTCCGCTCTCGGCAGGGAACGGAGGACGGGGACGCGGCTCACCGCGGTTACCCTCGATAGAGGTCATAAGAGCAGTCTCCTCGCCGCAAACGAATGCGCCGGCGCCAAGACGAATGCTCATATCGAAGTTAAATCCTGTTCCGAAGATATCAGTTCCGAGCAAACCGTACTCACGAGCCTGGTCGATAGCCTTCTGAAGTCTCTCAACCGCGATCGGATACTCTGCACGAACGTAAACATAACCCTCGTCAGCACCGATAGCGTAGCCGGCAATAGCCATAGCCTCGATAAGCGCGTGCGGGTCTCCCTCAAGGATAGAACGGACCATAAATGCACCGGGGTCTCCCTCGTCGGCGTTACAGCAAACGTACTTCTTTCCTCCGTCCTGAACGAGTCTGCGAGCCAGATCCCACTTTCTTCCGGTGGGGAATCCGCCGCCTCCGCGTCCGCGAAGACCGGAATCAAGAATGCTCTGGATAACACTCTCGGGGGTCATCTCGGTCAGAGCCT
>JAZKZA010000039.1:0-2014 GCA_045612445.1 Eubacteriales bacterium
TTATCGGTGAGAAGATCCTCGGTTGCAGCTGCATCGGGATCTGCAATTACGTAGACGTCGATAACGTCTGCGAGCTTAGAAACGATACCGTTTGCAACGATACGCATTCTGTAGTTGAGGGCAAGAGTTCCCTCGTTGGTAACCTTGAGGTGTCTTGCTACAGCGTAGCCGGGCTCCCAGTTAGCGTAATCAAAGATTGCGCCCTTAGAAGCGTCGGTCCAAGTTGCGTCGGCAGGATCGTACTTACCGTCTGCCCACTCGAATCCTACGTCAAGCGAACCGGTCTGGATGATGTTACCTTCGCTGGTAACTTCATCGGTGAACCAAGCATAAGTGGTTCCTATAAGCATAGCGAAGCAAAGGAAAAGTGCCATAACACTTGAGAGCAGTGCTCGCTTTGTTGCTTTAATGTTAGTCATTTGTTTTTCCTCCTTTTTGTATTTTGTCAGACTAACAGAGCAAAGCTGAGGTGGCTTTACTCATTAGTTTCTTCGGCTTTATTCTCCGAAGAAATCTCCTGCGAGGGGTCAGCCTCGCGAGGGTCGGCGGGCGCACTTGCCGCGCCGTTCTTTTCGAGCTGTGCCTTGAGGGCAAGCAGCTCCTGCATCATTCGCTGATTTTCAGCGCGTTCCGCATCGAGCTTATCTCTCTCTGCCTGCATATCTGCCATCTGCTCGCGCTTGTACTGGCGGAACAGGCGGATAACGTTCACTCCGTTATAGAGAATAAGCAAAAGAAACGGAACAAGAATGCAAATGATATATCCGGGCGTGGATTTTACGAATGCAAAGAAATTGCCGACTCCGGGAAGCTTTCCCGCATACGTTCCGAGAACGTACTGGGATTCAACCTGCGCGTCATCGAGCTTTCCTGTGTTCGTACCGAACGTGACGTAGCTGACCGCTCCCGTTTTCTCGTTTACCTTGACCTCGTGGATCATATGCGTGATAGTAGAGCCGGCCTTGATCACAGAGCCCATTATCTCTCTATCCTCGCTTATCATAAACGAGATTATCTCGCCCGCCTTCAGCTTCGTCGGGTCGTCGCAATTCCTTATAATTACGATGTCTCCCGCGCTGAAGTGGACGTCCATGTCCTTATTGTTCTCCGACGGGCTCATCGAGTCTGTCTGAACGATATAGAACTTATACCCGAAGATATCGCGCTCATTCTTATCGACCGTCGTGACCGTGACGACAGTGAATATCATCATAAACACGGTGAAGGCAACGAGTATCCACGTCAGCACCTTGACCGAGATATTAAGTATCTTTTTTACCATATAAAATTACTCCTTAATATCAACGTTGCCCTGTACCGCATAGACGGTTACGCCGATGCCGGCGTAGGACTGATCCTGGAATTCGTTCCCTGCGCTCTCTTTCATCTTTACGACCAGATAATACGTGCTTTCGCTGCAGAATCCGACAGTAAGGTTCTTTTCGAACTTTGGCAGCTCGATCGCCTTTCTGAGATCCAGCGCTTCGCCCGGCTTTTGCTCAACTATCCATATCTCAAAGGCTTCGTTGAACTTCTCGATATCCACGGCCTTGCCGTTTATGTCGACAACGTTATCCTTGCCGACGGAAAGCTTGAAATTAACGGGGATATCTCCGGTGTTTTTCACCTTAAATCCCTGGGTCGCAAAGGTTGCGCCCGGCTCAAACAGAACGTCAGTTTCGCCGTCTTTGCCGATAAAGTTAAGATATCTGCCCATCAGCGTGTCGCCGGCGGTGTCAACGATATCCACTTCAACGTTACCGGACGTCGTTACGATACCTATCGTACCGTCCTGTCTGTTGCTCGTGAAGAGAGCATAAGTCGCTCCCGTGAGGTTTGTCAGACAAAGGAGGACAGATACTGCCGCTATTATCAAAGCTTGTTTATTCGATTTATAACGAAACATATTTTTTCCTCCTTTTAATAGCATTTATGTCGCTTCTTTCAGCGTATCAATCCTTAAGTATAATAACGGTTCCGCCCGTCAGCTCGATCATCTTGATCGCCTGAATGG
>JAZKZA010000040.1:0-7123 GCA_045612445.1 Eubacteriales bacterium
CCTTTATCTGCTGTCACGGAGGTCGCGGCGGTTGGGGTAACCGTCACTTCGCAACCCCTACCCGTCAAACTCCAAACTTCGCTAAAAACGGCACAAAGGGCGAAGAATACCACCTCACTCTTGAGCTGAAAATGCTTGCAGACGTTGGACTTATCGGTTATCCCAGCGTTGGAAAGTCCTCGATACTCGCCCGCATAAGCGCAGCGCGCCCCAAGATCGCCGATTACCACTTCACCACCCTTTCGCCTAATCTCGGAGTCGTTCGAACCGGCGAGGAATCGGGCTTTGTTGCCGCAGATATCCCCGGCCTTATCGAGGGAGCTGCCGACGGAGCGGGTCTCGGTCACGCCTTTTTGCGTCACGTTGACCGTTGCAGGCTCTTGCTCCACGTCGTTGACGTCTCGGGATCGGAATACCGCGATCCTATCGACGACATCGAAAAGATCAACTCCGAGCTCCAAAGATACAGTGAAAATCTTGCATCAAGACCTCAGATAATCGTTGCGAACAAGACCGATATTCTCGACCCTGACGCCGACCTGACCGCATTTGAGGACTACGTTGACTCTCACGAGTGGGAGCTGATATACGTTTCAGCCGCGACCGGCGAGGGCCTTGACCGACTCGTTCATCTCGTTTCGGAAAGGCTTTCGCTTCTCCCCCCCGTCACCGTTTACGAGAGCGAGTTCTCGCCCGAGGACGAATACGCCAAGTCGGACGAGGGTCGTATCACCACGATTCGCCGCGAGAACGACACCTTCTTCGTCGAGGGTGAGTGGCTTGTCAATCTTATGGGTCAGGTCAACCTCGAGGACTACGAATCGTTGGCCTTCTTCCAGCGCGTTATCATAAAGGCGGGTGTTATCGACCTTCTTGAAAAGAAAGGCTGTACCGAGGGCTGTACCGTCAATATATACGATTTCGAATTTGATTTTATAAAATAACTTTAAGGAGTTTCCTATGAACATCTGGCACGATATCGCTCCCGAGCGCATAACGCCCGAGAACTTTTCAGCTCTTATTGAAATTTCCAAGGGAAGCAACTGTAAATACGAGCTTGATAAGGAAGCCGGAATACTTCGACTTGACAGAATACTTTACACCTCGACCCACTACCCGCAAAACTATGGATTTATACCGCGCACCTATGCCGACGACGGAGACCCATTGGACGTTCTCGTCATTTGCGACGCGCCTATTCAGCCTATGACGCTGATACAGGTCTACCCCATCGGAAACATGCGAATGATAGACGGAGGAAAGCTTGACGACAAGATCATCGCGATCCCCTTCTCCGATCCGAACTACAACCAGATCAACGATCTCAAGCAGCTCCCCTCTCATATTTTTGACGAAATAATGCACTTCTTCAAGGTTTACAAGCAGCTTGAGCACAAAACCACCGACGTTCAGTCGCTTTATGGTCGCGAAAAGGCGCTTGAGGTCATTTCCGACGCTATTGAAAGCTATAAGCGAAGCTTTGGTAACCAAGCCGCTGTCAAGGAGTAAATTATGTCACTTGTCGTAAGCGAGTTGACCAAGGTCTTTGGAGAAAAGATCGCGGTCGACCGCATCAGCTTTGAAATGGAACGATCTGGCGTTTTCGGACTTATCGGAACGAACGGAGCCGGAAAAACGACCACCATTCGTATGATGCTCGGCATAATGAATCCCGATCACGGGCAGTCGCTCTGGAACGGCAGGACTATCTCGCGCGAAACGCTGAGCTTCGGGTATATGCCCGAGGAGCGAGGCATCTACGGAAAAACTCGAGTTCTCGAGCAGCTCGTATATTTCGGCATGCTTCGCGGAATGAACCGTACCGACGCCCGACGCTCGGCGCTTCGCCTGATCGAAAGGCCCGATCTGGTTGAATACCGAGATATGTATGCCGATAAGCTCTCCAAAGGAAACCAACAAAAGGTCCAGCTGGCGGCAACGCTTATCCACGACCCGACACTCATCGTTCTGGACGAGCCCTTTTCGGGGCTTGATCCGGTCAACGCCGAGGCGTTGAGTGTTCTCATCGGTGAGCTTATAGACGAGAAAAAATACATAGTTATGTCGTCTCACCAGATGGAAACGGTTGAAAAATACTGTGAAAGCCTCGTGCTTTTGCATCGCGGAAAAACGGTACTTTCGGGAAATCTGAAGCAGATCAAGGCAGGATACGGTCACACCCGTCTCGTTGTCGACACCCTGCACGACCCCGAAAAGATCGCCGTCTCCTGCGGGATTTCACTTAAAGAACGCCGTGCCGACGAGTGTGAGTTTGCCGTTTCGGGTCGTGAGGACGCCGAGCGCTTCCTTGCAGCTCTCATAAGCGCGGGGAACGTTCCCACGAGATACGAGCTCCGCGAGCCCTCGCTCAACGAAATATTCATAGAAAAGGCAGGTGAAAGGTCTTGAAGCAGATACTTCACGTTTTCGCCTTCACCTACAAAAGCGGTGCGCGAAAAAAAGCGTTCATCATTACAACGGTCGTAATGCTCGCCGCCATACTTATCCTCTGCTCAGCCCCCCGCGTTCTGATGGCGTTGACCGACGGAGACGTCGACAGTCTTACCGGTGGTGTGTTCTACACCTGTCATATAGCAGACGAGACCGGACTTTTCACCGGAGCCGATTCGGCTCTCTATGAAAAGATGCCCGATACTCATTTCATCTTTGCCTCGCCCGATGAGGTCGAAGCTCTTCGCACAATCATCGAAAATGAAGCAAAGGTATCTTTGATACATATAGCATCCGATCCCAACGGCGCGATATCCGTCACGCTTTACGCCAAGGACTTTCTGAACGGCGTTGCCGCCAACACAGAAGTAATATCAAACGTGCTGAGCAAGCTGTATTCAGAACAAGTTATGTCCGAGGCGGGTGTTTCTCCCGACGTCATCGAGCTTTCTCAAACCAAGTTCGACTGTGCCCTCGTAACCGAGGGTGGTATAACCGTGTCGGGATATGCCGTCGGTATGGTCATGATAATGCTGACCTTCTTTGCCGTTTACTATTACGGCTACGGCGTTGCCGCATCGGTCGCAAGCGAAAAATCGTCGCGCGTTATGGAAACTCTGGTCGTTTCGGTCAAGCCATCCCGCATACTTATCGGAAAATGCCTTGGAATGGGTGTTCTCGGATTGACGCAGTTTGGAGGAGTTATCGTCTTCGCGTTGATCTGCGGAAAGCTCCTTATCCCCGAGGACTTCGTCTTTATGGGTGAGTCGCTCTCCTCCCTTTCGGCATTCACGCCCGCGTCGGCTTTGCTGATAATCCTCTTCTTCGTGCTGGGATATATGCTTTACGCCTTTATGAACGCCGTCAGCGGCGCGTCTATTGACAAGATCGAAGACCTGAACTCGGCTATGATGCCGGTGATGATAATCTCGATGTGCTCCTTTTATTTCAGCTATTTCACTGTCATTATGGGAACAACATACGACTATATGGTCAAGCTGGCTATGTACATTCCCTTCAGCGCACCCTTCGTTATGCCCTTCGTTCTGCTCAACGGCGAGGCAAGCACCGCAGACGTCCTTATCTCGCTTGCAATACTCGCAGTAACGATAACGCTGGTCACCGTCATATCAGTCAAAGTATACACCCGATCGGTAATGCACTACGGCAAGCGGCTGAAGATCAAGGACGCACTAAAAAACAAATAACAGGAGGCACAAATGTTGAACGAAATAAAAAGCTCTGCCGCCAAACTCACCGAGCAGCTGATCGCCGTTTCGGGAATTGGCAAGGGAGATATACTCGTCGTTGGCTGCTCAAGCTCCGAGATCGTTGGAGCTGTCATCGGTCACGGCTCAAGCCTTGAGGCCGCCGAAGCAGTTTTCGAGGGAATAAACTCTGTGACCTCGCGCTACGGCATTTACCTCGCCGCCCAGTGCTGCGAGCATTTGAACCGCGCGATCGTGGTCGAGCGTGATTGCGCCGAGCAATACCGACTCGATCAGGTAACTGTTATGCCGATCCCCTCGGCGGGCGGATCGTTCGCTTCGACGGCGTACCGTCGCTTTGAGCACCCCGTCGTGGTCGAAGCCATAAAGGCCCACGCCGGCATCGACGTCGGAGATACGCTCATCGGTATGCACCTGCGTCCCGTTGCCGTTCCCGTCCGACTTGACGTCAAGCAGCTCGGCGAGGCAAGAGTCGTTTGTGCAAGAACCAGACCGAAGCTCATCGGCGGTATTCGCGCACAGTATCCCGAGGATATAAGATAACGAAAAGCACACAAGACAGAAAAGTCTTGTGTGCTTTTTTTAGAGGGTTATAAGCGTTCCGCTTTCGTTTCTCATCGCCTGCGGGGCTTTTTCGAGAGAGCCGATAACCGCTCTCTTTCCCCAGCCGCTTCGAACAAAGCCTATCGCCGCCTCGACCTTGGGCTTCATAGATCCCTCGCCGAACTGACCCTCCTGAAGATATTTCTCCGCCTCACCGCTGCTCATTTCGGTCAAGGCTCGCTGATCTGCCCGACCGTAGTTCACAAAAACGTGATCGACCGCCGTGAGAATAAACAGATAGTCAGCTCCCACTACCTCGGCGAGCTTTGCCGAGGCAAAGTCCTTATCTATTACGGCAGAGACGCCGTGCAAAAAGCCGTCGTCGTCCATAACGACGGGTATTCCGCCGCCGCCACCCGCAATAACGATATACTCGTTATCGAGCAGATTGAGGATCGACTTTTTCTCGATTATATCTATCGGACGGGGCGATGCGACCACTCGCCTCCAACCGCGACCCGCGTCCTCCTGCATCCACAGTGTCGGATCGCTTCGCATCATTTCTCGAGCCGTTTGCTCATCGTAAAAAGCGCCTATGGGTTTTTTTGGGTTTTCAAATGCAGGATCGTTACGGTCAACCAGCACCTGAGTTATAAGCGTTGCCACCTGCCAGGGCATATTTCGTATGCGAAGCTCACGGTATATTCCCTTTTGCAGATGATACCCTATATAACCCTGACTCATCGCCGTACATTCTTGAAGCGGCATCTGCGCGATCTTTTCGTTCTGCGCCGACGAGGTGTCAAAGGCGAGGTTTATCATTCCAACCTGTGGTCCGTTTCCGTGACTTATGATTATCTCATGCCCTTGGTTTATAAGACCGATCAGCGACGGCATCGCGTCCTCGATCCTTTTCTGCTGCTCGGCGGGTGTGTTTCCGAGGGCGTTTCCGCCCAAAGCTATAACTATTCTTGCCATTTTGAAATACTGCCTGAACAGGGCTGCTGCTGCGTTATACAGTGTATATTTCCGCCGCCGTACGCTACCTCTGCCGTCATAACTCCAACAACGTCGCGCTCGGGAAACATCTCCTGCACCTGACGTATCGCCAGCGCATCGTTTTCGTCTCCGTACTGCGGAAGGATAACGGCATCATTTATGATAAGGAAGTTCATATACGACGCGATGCTGATCTCGCCGTTTTTTCTCGGTTGAGTTCCCTCAACTCGGTCGATGGTCTCCGCTCCCTTGAGCAGCACCGGTTTTTTCGTCATCGTCAGCTTGTGGACCTTGAGCTTACGCCCCTTGGCGTCGGTCGCTTGAGAGAGCGTACGGTACGCCTCTTGCGCGACCTCGTAGAAGGGATTGTTCTCGTCCTCAGTCCAGATGCAGGCGACCTCTCCCGGACGAACAAAGCAGGCAACGTCGTCGATGTGTCCGTTTGTCTCGTCGGGGTCCATACCGTCCTTGAGCCAGATGACCTTTTCGCAACCGAGATACTCACAAAGCAGAGTCTCTATCTCGGACCGTGTCATATTAGGATTTCGTCCCTCGGAGAGAAGACACATCTCGGTAGTCAGTACCGTTCCCTCTCCGTCAACATGGATAGAGCCTCCCTCAAGCACGAAGTTCTCGGTCCTGTAGCTATCTATATTTTCGATCTCGCAAACCTTTTGAGCTACACTGTCGTCCTTATCCCATGGAAAATAAAGACCGTCGTAAAGCCCTCCCCAGGCATTAAAGCTCCAATCAACGCCTCGAATACCGCCGTGGTCGTTGACGACGAAGGTCGGTCCGCAATCTCGTATCCACGCGTCGTTGCTCGACATCTCAACGACTCTGATGGCGGGCGACAGTCTTGCTCTGGCGTTCGCATACTGCTCGTGAGAGACGCAGACCGTCATTTTTTCGTACTTTACGATAGCCTCGGCTACCTCAACGAATGCCGCCTGAGCCGGCTTTGCTCCGTTTCTCCAGTTGTCGTTTCGTTCCGGCCAAAGCATCCAGCAGCCGCTTTGCTTTTCAAACTCGGCAGGCATACGGTAGCCGTCCTGCTTGGGGGTCGTTCCTATAATTCTTTTTGCCATGTTTTCTCCTATTCAAAGATTATTTGTTGTTTTTCCGCCTGCGCGTCGGTGCACTAACGCGATAATCAGCTCACCTATGACCACCGTGACCACCGAGCCTACCGTGATCGGCAGGTAGTAGGACAAGGTTTCTGCATCAAAAGACATCGGAACAGCGGTGAAAAGTATTGCAACGATAGTCAGTATCATCGGCAGGTAAGCAAGGAAAAACAAAAACACTCTCCCTCCCGGCACTCGGAAGGGTCTGTTTCGCTCCGGGTCTCGACGGCGGAGCGTCAAGAATGCCGGAAAGACCGGTATATAACTGGCGAGCAGCATTACGAGATTGAGCGCAAAAAAGCTCCAGAAGAGCGAGGAATCGGGAGAGACTGCCTCGATCAGCACTCCAAGCACACATATCACCGACGCCATAACTCCCGAGGCTACCGCAGAGCCGACCGGCATATCGTTTTTCTTTCGACGCTTTGCAAAGAGAGACGGCAGGTCTCCCCTGTCTGCAGCATATGCGGCAGTTGAGTTTACCCCCATAGACCAAGATATCATATTCCCGAAAAGGGTTATCAAAAACAAGAGCGCCACGATCGCAACAAAAGCTCCGCCCGTCTTACCTATCATAAGCGACACCGAATCTATAAGTCCTGATTCGGGGCTGATATTCTCGACCGGAACTGCCGCACCGATGCCAAACGCCGAGAAGAGATAGATCGCCGCGATAACCACGCCGCCGATAATTATTGCCTGCGGTATCTGTCGCTTGGGGTTTTGCATACTGTCGGCATAGGTGCAGACCACCTCAAATCCCAAGAAATTAAA
>JAZKZA010000041.1:0-3408 GCA_045612445.1 Eubacteriales bacterium
CCGAAAAAAAGCTTTTGACCGTGCTTCTCGGCCCTGCCGCCGTTACCTTCGTCTGCTCGCTCGTTGCCCTGCTGCTCTACCTTTTCAGGGTGTATACCACCGTGGAGATCGCGGGGATAACTAACTATATAGGTATTCGCACCTACACCGAGCCCTCCGGTCGATCGGTGGCGTTGCTCTACGGCATCTACGTCGACACCAACCACGCCGCCCTCTATTCGCTCGCCTCGGCGATCTACAGTATTGCGCTCATCTCGTCCTGCCGCCGCGGAGCTTTAAAATGCAAAAGTCGCACCGCACGGACGACTCTCACTCTGCTTTCGGCGCTGAACCTCTCGGTCCAGCTATCCTACTTCCCGCTTGCAAACTCACGAGGCGGCTGGCTCAGCCTCGGCGTTGCCGCCGTTTTCGTCTTCTTTACTCTTGCGTTTTTCGCGCGACGGCTCAAAGGAAGAACGGTCGTGCGCGTCTCTGTCGCGCTTGTGAGCTGCCTGCTGGCGACCCTTTTGTGCTTCGGCGCGCTCCTGACCCTTCGAACGGCTTGGGCGAGCCTTTCGCAGTCGGTCAGCTCTCCGCCGTCGGTCGAAACGGCGCCGAGCGTACCGTCCGACACCACCTCCGCGCCGCCGACCAACGCGCCCGACAGCTTCGACAAGACCGACGCCACCGGCAGTGGTCGACTCACCATCTGGTCCGACGCCCTGCAGCTTTTCGTACACAATCCCGTTTTCGGTCACAACCCCGGAAACTCGGAGTACTACGCCCGTCAGCACCTGCCGAACAGTATCCTGGCGCAGGGCGCGCACTATCACAACAGCTATATCGATCTGCTCCTCGATTACGGCGCGGTCGGCTTTATACTGCTCATGAGTTTCTGGGCTATCTACTCCGCCGTCGTTCTCAAGGCGATCTTTGCCAAAAGCAAAGACCGACGGCTTGACTCGCCAAGCGACTACTGCGCCGTCGCGATCGCGCTCCTGATCGCCGTCGGCAGTGCCTTTCTGAGCAGTATCTTCATCAACACCACGGCGGCGTACTTTCTGCTCACGGCAACGGCAGGATATCTCGTTGCCCCCAAGGAGACGAAATGAAGGAAACGCCGAACAGTGTTGCCGGCGGATCGGTCTGGAGGCTCTCCGAACGGTTTTTGTCGCAGGGTGTCGCCTTCCTCGTTTCACTGCTCCTCGCCCGCCTGCTCACCCCCGAGGACTACGGCTCGGTCTCTATAATCCTGGTCTTTATAAACCTTGCCGACGTTCTGGTCGTAAACGGCTTTGGCAACGCCCTTATCCGAAAAAAGAACGCCGACGAGCTTGATTTTTCGTCGGTATTCTACTGTACTCTGGCGATCTCGGTCGCCCTCTACCTTGTTTTGTTTTTTCTCGCGCCGACCGTCGGGAAGCTCTACGGCGATCCGACGCTCTCACAGATACTGCGCGTTTTCGCCCTTCGCTTGCCCGTCGGCGCGCTAAACTCGATCCAGCACGCCTACGTCGCGCGCAAGATGATATTTCGCAAGTATTTCTTCTCAACGCTCGGGGGGTCTTTGGCGTCGGGCGTCGTCGGCGTCGCTATGGCGATTTACGGCTTTGGCGTCTGGGCGATCGTCGGTCAGTATCTGTCGGGAACGGTGGTCAGCACCGTCGTTCTGCTCTTCACGGTTAGCTGGCGTCCGCGAGCCCTCTTTTCGCTTCGGGCAGCAAAGCCGCTCCTGCGCTTTGGCTGGAAGCTCACCGCCACCTCCTTTTTGGGCGTTCTCTTCGCCCAGCTGCGCTCGCTTATGATCGGCAAGGTCTACACCGAAGCCGAGCTCGCCTACTACGACCGCGGCAGAAACTTTTCCACCCTTGCCACCGATAACGTCGGCTACGCGCTCCTCTCGGTCCTCTTTCCAACCCTCTCTCGGGTCAGCGACGACCCGACCCGACTTAAAAAGACGCTCCGAGCCGCGCTTCGTATAATATCCTTCGTCGTTCTCCCCGCGTCGGTCGGTCTTGCCGTCGTCGCCTCCCCCTTGATACGCCTGCTCCTGACCGAAAAATGGGTCGACTGTATCCCCTTCGTTCAGCTTCTCAGCTTCGCCACGTCGATCTCGATGCTCGGTGACGTCTCGCTTCAGGCGTTGAGCGCCAAGGGCAGGAGCGACACCGTGTTGAAGCTCGAGCTTTTCAAAAGGCCGGTGTTCTTACTGTTGCTCATCGTCACCCTGAAGATAAGCGTGCTCGCCGTTGCCGTCTCGACCCTCGTCTACTCGGTCTGCAGCGCACTGATAAACCTCCCCGCACTCAAAAAACACCTCGACTACTCCTTGACCGAGGCTTTGCGCGACCTGCTCCCCGCCACGGCTCTCTCGGGAGCTATGGCTCTTGCCGCATCACTGTGGCTGCTCGTCCCGATGCCGTTACCCTTGTGTCTTCTGCTTCAGATGACCACCGGAGCGACGGTATACCTCACGCTCGCCGCTCTGACCAAAAGCTCAAGCCTTGCCTTCATCCGGCACGCCGTCCGCGGTCTCGTGCTGAAAAAAAGGGGGTGACTGACTTGAAAGAAAAGCTTCGCGCACTTATCGCAGACACCGTGTTCATTCCGCTTTTCTACCTGCTTCGCCTCTTCCCGATCAAGAAAAACAAGGTCGTTTTTTCAAGCTTCTTCGGACGGGGATACGGAGACTGTCCCGCCCGCATCTGCGACCGACTGATGTCGAGAAGAGTCGACGTCGACGCGGTGTGGGTCGTGTCTGACCCGTCACTGACCCTGCCGACCGGCGTTCGCAGCATTCGCCTGCGGTCGCTCGGTTGGGTATACGAGCTGGTGACCGCCGCCGTTTGGGTGGACAACTGCCGCAAGCCGCCCTACGTTCGTAAAAGAAGGGGGCAAAAATATATCCAGACCTGGCACGGCGACGTTTGCGTCAAGGCGATCGAAGCCGACGCCGCCGAGACCCTCTCGCCCCGCTACGTCGCGAGCGCGATCAACGACTCCAAAATGGCGGACCTCGTGGTTTCGGGCTGCGAGTGGCGAACCGAAAATATAAAAAGCTCCTTTTGGTATTCGGGCGAGCTGCTTTTCGCCGAGCTATACCCGCCTCCACGTCTTGACGGGCACGAGCGCCTTGCCCTGATCTCCTCTCTCGGCGTCGACCCCGACACCCGCATCGCCCTCTACGCCCCCACCTTTCGCAAAAACGGAGGCGTTGAGGTCTACGACCTCGACTGCGACGCCCTTATCTCCGCGCTGAACGAAAAGTTCGGCGGGGTCTGGTGCGTCGTCCTTCGACTGCACCCCAACGTCGCAGAGCACCGGGACTCGCTATCCTATAACGAGTGCGTCAAAAACGGCTCGGTCTTGCCCGACGTCGCGCCGTTGTTGGCGCTATCCGACGTCGTACTAAGTCGGATCGTAGCCATG
>JAZKZA010000042.1:0-3567 GCA_045612445.1 Eubacteriales bacterium
CGTAAACATCGGATATCGTACCGCCGGCCTCGAGCTCGCCAAGAAGTCCTCCGGTTCCGTATCCGCCGGTAACACTGCCCTCCACGCCCTTGCCGGTAATAAGGACGTTATCTATAGTAACCGAAGCGTTGCTTTCCTTTCCCGCTCCCTGGGCAAGAATACCGACGTATCTCTTGATGCTACCGCCGGCAGGAAGACCTTCTCCCGTGTTATATTCCGAAAATCCCGAAACATACCCGCTGGTATGCACAGTTAGGTTCTTAACGACAACGTCAACGCCGTTGCCCCAGATCCACCACCACAGGGGAGCTTCGTTAGTAGTAATGGTGTATCCGCAACCGTCAAGCTTACCGTTGAAGTTTCCGTAGGACGGCCAGTAGTCGCCAGGAAGAGTTATATCATTGGTAAGATAATAATTACCGGTGATATAACCATTGTACGTTGATACCGAAAATGCCTCAATGAGCTGCTGTGCAGTGCTGAGAGGAGTTGCACCGACGAGGTCAGTAACGTACCCCTCGGCAACGCTGCCGATGCTCAGGTTTTCGGAGTTCTTGGGGTCAAGAACTATCTCATCGTCTGCCGAGGCGACAAAGAGAATTGCGGTCAGTGCCATGCTGATGGTCAACACGGCTGCCAAAAGAATAGCGAGTGTTTTTTTCATAGTTCTCCTCCTGATCTGTTTTTATTTTTTGGGATTATATTTTCCCATTAAAAAATTCTTTGTCGTACTTTCCGAGTCGCGATTCGCTCTTGGTTATGAGCTCCGCAAGCTCCTCTCGCGCCCCGCCCGTGAAATATTCGAGCATCATATCGCCCTGAGAGAAGCAGATGCTGTCTCGGATCGGGTAATAATGACGGAGCAGGAACTGGGCGTACTTTATCATTCGGTACTCTCCGTACACTCTCGGACCTTCGCCGTAATTCGACTCGACGGCAACCGAATAGTCGTCGTATATTGCGGGGAGTATTCCCTTTTCGTCGGCAAAGACTATGGTCGACGCCCGTCCGAACGTTCCCTTCTCGTCAAACATATCGTGACAGTCGGTCGCTCCGATGAAGGCAAATTTGCCTCCCTTCGCTCTCTCCTCAAAAAACAGCATGGACTGCAGGTTGTTATCATAGGTCTTATTATCCCCTATGACCTCAAAGGCATCGCACAAGCCGTTCTCGAAGATGGCTCGGTTCATCGCAGTCTGGCAATGGTAGGTATCTCCGGTACGCCAGCAGGGGTGAACGTGGATAGCGAGTCCTCCGCTCTTTTTGATCTCGCGGTACATCCAGACTCTTTGCAGATATTCGTTCTTATCGAGCCCCTCGGGAACCGTGACCGTCTTTTCAAGCTCTGCGACCTCGGCCTTGACTCTTTCCGGCTCTTCTCTGAATATCCTGCTGACTCCGTAGCTGCCGCCCAGGCTGACCATATGGAAATATCCGTTATAGCCATTATGCACCTCTTCGGCTGTCATCAGCTCAAAGCTCGTTTTGAAAGCGTCGTAGCTATCCTTGATCTCAGAGGCGGTATTATATATACCGTGGTCGGTCAGCGCGAGGACGTCGTAACCGCGTCTTCTGTAGCACGCCGCCGCGACTGCCGGGGGCTGCGCGCCGTCCGATCGGTTGGTGTGGGCGTGAAAATCGCACTTATACGGACGTCTTTCGTAAAGATCCTCCTTGACCGAGTACAAAACCGCTCTTCTTCCCCTCTCGGGAACTTTATTTATCCAATTCCAGCCCCACTTGGTTGCCGTGTCGTTAAAGTGCGCCTGATAGTCGTCGGTCCAGATCCTGATCGTCCACTCCTGCTCGCCGATGAAGAAATACTTCACGCGGATCACTCCGTTTTGCGGCTTGACGCAGATGGTCTTGCGTCCGTTATCCTCACAATGGAGTCTCAACTCCGGGTCAAGCTCGGTGTCGAACTCCTCCATCGGTACGAACTGGATCTTGTACTCGACGTCATCGTAAAACAGCATCAGTCCGTCAAACGATGCTATTGTTATCTCGGTCTCGCAGTTGGCCTTGACGACCGACGGATAAACCTGCATTGCTCTTGTCATTTTGTTTACCTGCCCTTTGTATCGATCGATACTGTTTTGTTTTTATAAGACACCTTGACCGTGTCGCCGTCAAGCTCAAGGCTCGGCAGCTCACACCTCGCCTCGCGGTCAAGCACGCCGAACGCCGAGGCAAAGATATACTCTCCCGCCTCCAGAACGTCGGTCTCGTAGAGCGGATAGACCGCTCTCGGTGCTGACGAAAAGCAGCCCGGCTGGGGCATCTCGGTGCTGTATCGAGTTGCCACGGTCGCGACAGCTTTGACCAGACTCGTCAGAGTGTCGTTCAGAACCGTCAAGACTCGTCCGTCCTCGCGCTTATCGCGGTAATCGCTGTCAAGTCCTATGGCGTAGCCACCCTCTCGAACACTATACTCCCTTGAGAGAACGACGCGGTGAACTCTTACATTCAAACTTCCGTCGAGCGGGAGCAGCCAGGTCCTGACCGTCGTTTCGGGATCGTTTGAAAAGGGAACGTGCTCACTTATCATAACGTCGCCATCGCGTCCCAGATCGACGAACGACCACCTGTGCGACATCATCGAGCCATCCGGCGTGATCAGGCTCAGCATACTGTCCGACGCCGTAAGATCGCGCGTGGAAACGGCAAATCCGGCGCGGGAATTATAGCAGAACTTGCCGTAATACGCCGCCATATCGTTGAAACGGTTGGCGTACGCTCCGTTCTTTTGATACTGAAAAACGTTATTATATACCGTTACGCCCGACGCACCGTTTCCCGCCACGGCGAGGTTCAGTCTGCTATCCTTGGGGCTGACGATATAGTCTCCCTTCTCTATCGGGAGGGTCGAACGCTTCCAGAAATCGTGATCCTCGGGCAAGAGCAGACACATAAAGGTCTTGGTTGCCCAGTATGCACCGCCCGACGAGGTATAATACTCGACGAACGACGGCGCGTTATACAGATATCCGGGCGGTAGTATATTATCCTTACCGACCCTTGTGTTTTCCTTAAAATAAGCTATGTTTCTGCGGGTTATCTCTCCCGAAAGGCTCGGGTCGAAGCTCGCGCCGGCAAGCACCGCCAGTGGGAAGACGCAGCTCGCGGCAAAGCGGTAGGTGAGCGACCTTCCGAAGGGAGCGTGAGCTCCGTTTGCCTCGAAAAAGTGGCAGTAATCAGCCAAGAACTCGTTGACCCGCTCGAGATAGACCGCCCGTCTTTCGGCGTATCTCGGGTAACTCTCGTCCTCAATAAGACACCAGAGCATCGGATAAGCATGCATCGACCAGGCAACGTAGTAGTCTACTCGACCGAACGCACCGTCGCAATACCAACCGTTTCCGACGTACATCGCTTCAAGCCGCTCGAGTCCGTCCTCGATCAGCTCGTCGGTGCGGGGATAGCTATACCCCAGCTTTTTAAGTATCAGGAGGCAAAACAACGGAAACCAGATATGGTTGTTCCTCGCGGCGTGCTCGCAGAGCGGTATACACGCGTTTGCAAGGTAGTCGGCGACCTGCCTCTGCTCGGCGGGAGTAAAACGGTCCC
>JAZKZA010000043.1:0-1706 GCA_045612445.1 Eubacteriales bacterium
CTTGACCTCGCTTGACGTATAAAAAAAGACGGGATATGACTTTTGTCATATCCCGTCCATTATATGGAGATTTCTTATATTGGCGTCACTTATCGTGTTCTGAAGGGTGATCGCCTGAGCCTCAAGATCGCGGCTCTCCGAGCCGCTGATGCCCTGCCTCTGATACTCCTGTGCAAAGAGCGCCGCAATATCGTCGATCAAGCCGAGCTTCAGCTCGGCGTTTTCTTTTGAGTTGTCAAGCTCGGTCAGAGCTATGAGCGAGCTTTCGAGCGTGTAAAGTATCGGCAGGTCGCGCAGACCTCGGTACGCCCATTTGTAAAATGGCTCGTAGCGTCGGTTGAGCAGATATATGCTCGATATGACGTGGCGGACGAACTCGTAAACGGCAAGCTGTGCGCCGCCAAGCTCTCCCCGCTTGAGAAGACGGGGGTAGTTGTACTGACCCGACTGTGCCATCATAACGGCGTGCGCCGCCAGCTTCTTACGGCGAACGTCCTCGGGATATCCCGCGAGAACCACGTCGCGCACCGCCGAGAACTCACCCAGAGGGTCGGAGAACACCTCTCCGTTTGAGGCACAAAGCAGAGCGTGAGGCGGCAGAGAGAGCCACTCCTCGGCAGTTCTCGGTGCTGTCGGACGACCCAAAAAACGAGTGTAAAACCCGTCGATCGAAATAACTCCCCGACGCCGTCCGCCAACCGGATTACGGCGTCCCTTTTTTAACCCTCCAAACGCCTGCGGCAGAGCGTCGTAGGCTCGCTGAAGCCGAAAGCCGTAACGCGCCTCGTCCTCGAAGGTAAGAAAAATACAAAAGCCCACGTCAAGGTCGTGGTCACGCGAAAGCTCGTCGTCATACCCCAAACACTCAGATCCCTCACCGCAAAGACCGACCGCCGCGCGTCCGCAAAGCTCGGCAAAATCGCGCTCGAGCAGGGGGCGGCCGTAGATCTCGTAATATTCTCTCGCTATGTCAAGAGCCCGCATATATCTCCTCCGAAATGCGACTGAGCTCGTCGGCAACCTCGACGTATCCGAGACCGCGAAAGGCAGGCGCACATTTTTCAAGCACAAAGGCGTAGTAGCCGTCGCGCACTATATTGGTGTCCAGTAAAATGTCGAGCGCACGCGTCATACGCTCACCGATCTCCCCTTCTCTGCCCGCTGCGAGATACATCTCGGCAAGATTGACGTGTGTTATAGCGGCGTCCAAGCCCGAGTCGGAAAGCACCTCAAGTGCGGCAAGATACGACCGCTCTGCCTCACCGTACCGACCGAGATCGCAAAGAGACAAGGCTCGGTTGTTGTAAAGCGCGGCAAAACGCGGATCGTTTTCCTCAAGAGTTGAACGGTATACCGCCTCGGCGCGCTCGTACAAGGGCAACGCCTCTTCAGCCTTTCCAAAGGTCTTGAGCGTCGTTGCCGAGTTGAGAAGCACGGTCGCGCCCGAGGGCTTGTCTCCCTGACACAGCTCGTCCACCAAGAAAAGCGCCCGGTCTATGACCTCAAGCGCGCGCACACGGTCAAGTCGCTTGCGGTAGTACCCCGTCAGCTCGTTCAGTATTGAAAGCTCACCCGAGAGATCACCGAGTGCCCTCGCCTCGTCGAGTGAACGCTCGAGCAGCTCGCCCGCCCCGTCAAGATCGTTTTTGGCAAAAAGGGCGTCAAGCTCTGCGATCATCTTTTTAATCTGAAATCTTCGACCGGTC
>JAZKZA010000044.1:0-5052 GCA_045612445.1 Eubacteriales bacterium
CCGCCGCCAAGGGGATCAGCAGGTTTGCAATGTTTGCAACAAGGTCTGCCTGACCGTACTCGGCACTCGTCAAGCATTCGGTATAAAGGCGCGTCAAAAAGAAGACCAAAAGCTTTGACGCAAAGGTCCCCATTCCGTATACAGCTGTATCTGAAAGCAATTTTTTATATCTGTTCATCGTATCCTCAAGGCATATGACTTTGACATGAATAATTTTACCACACGCCAAAGGATATATCAACCTTTTTTGATAATTTGTTTTAAAAATCTTCCGTCCCCTCTCGGCAACTCATTATTTAAACAAATATCTTGACAAAAAGTGCTCCGTGCCGTATAATAGATTGTGTCAGCCTTGCTTGGCTATCACACGCATATCACGATAATTATAAATAAAGGAATCATAACAATGAAATTTATTACCTTTACGGTTCCCTGCTATAACTCCGCCGCATATATGGAGCGTTGTATAAACTCGCTTCTGCTTGCCGGAGAGGACGCCGAAATAATCATAGTAAACGACGGTTCTACCGACGACACCGCAAAGATCGCAGACGCTTACGCCGAGAAATATCCGACCATAGTTAAGGTCTGTCACAAGGAAAACGGCGGTCACGGCTCTGGTGTTAACTACGGCATAAAGAATGCGACCGGTCTCTTCTTCAAGATAGTTGACTCGGACGACTGGCTCGACCCTATAGCTCTTCAGCGTCTTCTCGGCATAATAAAGAAGGTACATACGCAGGGGCATACCGTTGACGCCTTCATTTGCAACTACGTTTACGAGCACGTTCAAGACAACACTCAGTATGTTGTCAACTATCGTAACGTTTTTCCGCGAAATCATATAATCAGCTGGAAAAAGGTTCGTCCTTTCCGCATCTCGCAGTTCCTTATGATGCATTCGCTCATTTTCAGAACTGCAATACTGAAGGAAAACAACATCGAGCTTCCCGAGCACACCTTCTACGTTGACAACATCTACGTCTGCCATACCCTGCCCCACGTTCGTAAGCTCTATTATCTTGACGCCGACCTCTATCGCTACTTCATTGGAAGAGCCGACCAGTCGGTCAGCAAGGACGTCTTTATGAGCCGTATCGACCAGCATCTCAAGGTCACGAACATCATAATAGACAACTACGATATGCAGGCGGCTCGCGCGGTCGACCGTCATCTTGAAAGATACATAACTCGTCATGTTGCCATTCTTTGCTCCACCGCTTCGGTGTTTCTCACTATGCGCGGCGACGACGAGGCTATGAAGCTTCGTGCCGATTTCTGGAAGAGGCTCAAAGAGGTCAACCTCGAGCTTTACCGTGACGTGCGCTACACCACCTTCTCCGGCCTTACCGACATTCCCGGTAAATTCGGCAAGTTCCTTATCACCAAGGGCTACGAGATCTCGCAAAAGCTTTATAAATACAACTAAAAAAGATAACCGACGCTCCTTAAAGGAGCGTCGGTTGCTTTTAGTTAAACTATTTCGACCTTGAGAAGGTTCGTGTTACCGGAGGATTTGACCGCCTCACCCGAGGTGATGACAACGCGATCTCCCTTATGAACGATATCTATCATCTTGGCACAGTCAACGGCGTGACGGAGCAACGTATCAGAATCGTTCTGATAGATCGCCAGAACAGGATAAACACCCCACGAAAGTGCAAGCTGATGATAGGTCTTTTCGTTCGGGGTTGCAGCAACGATCGGTACGGACGGGCGGAATTTAGAGCAAAGTCTTGCCGTGTAGCCCGACTCCGAAACGGTTATAATAGCCGCCGCGTTCATATCGTCCGCCGTGGTGCAGGCGGCATCGCAAATAGCATTGGTAATGTTTGCATGATCCAGATCGTGTCCGATACCGCGATATGCTCCGAGCTCGAGCGCGTCACCCTCTGCCTGCTCAACTATATGTGCCATGACCTCAACGACTCTTACAGGATGATCACCAACGGTAGTCTCTCCCGAAAGCATGACCGCCGACGTTCCGTCGAATACGGCGTTTGCAACGTCGGTTATTTCGGCACGGGTGGGCATATAGTTATGCTGCATCGACTCAAGCATCTGCGTTGCAGTTATGACCATCTTGCCGGCCTGATAGCATTTTCTAACAAACTTCTTCTGGATACCGGGAAGTCTTTCAAAAGCGATCTCAACACCCATATCTCCGCGAGCGACCATAATTCCGTCCGAGTGGTCAAGGATCTCATCAAAATTCTGAACTCCCTCGCTATTCTCTATCTTCGATATGATCTTGATGTCGTGTCCGCCGTGATAATCAAGGAACTTTCTGAGAGATATTACATCTCCCGCGCAACGAACGAAGGACGCCGCAATAAAATCAACGTTATTCTCAATACCAAAGATAACGTCCGCCTTATCCTGCTCGGATAAAAACGGAATATTCAGATGGAAATTCGGAATATTAACGCTCTTATGAGTCTTGATGACGCCGCCGTCAATCACCCTGCAACGAATATCTGTCTCATTTCGATCGATTATCTCAAGATCGATGTTTCCGTCGTCGATAAGTATCTTCTGACCCGGCTTGAGATCGTGCTTTAAAAGCTCGGGATAGTTCATCTGCGCCTCTTTTGAGTTGCCGATAACATCACGGTTTGTAAGTATATACTCCTGTCCGCTCTCAATAACGGACTTACCGCCCTCGATCTCACAAATGCGGATCTCAGGTCCTCTGGTATCCAGCATAACTCCGGCAGGATACCCAAGCTCGTCTCGAACCTTACGGAAAGTATCTATCATTTTTTTATGTCCCTCGTGGGTGCCGTGCGAGAAGTTAAATCTTGCAATATTCATTCCCGCCTTCAGCATTTTCGAAAGCACTGCCTCGGTGCTCGAAGCAGGTCCTAACGTACAAACTATCTTAGTCTTTCTCATTGGCATTACCTTCCAGTTTTATTTATTCAAGTCCCATATGACTCATAAGCTTTTTGTTGAATTCCTCTGCCGTATTGTATCCCATCTTCTTTTGACGGTTATTCATGGCAGCAATTTCGAGAATGATAGCGAGGTTTCGTCCCGGCTTGACCGGAATGGTTATGGTGGGAACGGCAATTCCGAGTATCTCGATCTTTTCGTTGTCAAGACCAAGACGGTCGTACATCTTTCCCTGTACCCACTGTTCAAGCTGAATAACAAGGTCTATCTTCTCGGTCTCCTTAACGGCTCCCATACCGAAAATACGTCGAACGTCTACGATCCCTATTCCACGAAGCTCAACGTAGTGGCGAATTATCTCGGGCGCTGTTCCAACCAGCGATTTTGCCGAAACGCGCTTTATTTCAACGGCATCGTCAGCGATAAGTCGATGTCCTCGCTTGACAAGCTCTATAGCCGTTTCACTCTTACCGACTCCGCTGTCGCCAAGAAGCAGAAGACCCTCTCCGTAAACCTCTACAAGAACACCGTGCTGCGTTATTCTCGGCGCTAAGTATACGTTCAGCGAGGCTATCATTGCCGCCATTATGTTCGTCGTCTTTTCCTTTGACGAAAACACCGGAACACCGACACGCTTTGCGCTCTCAACCAGATCCTCGGGAACGGGAAGCCCCGACGTGACTATAACAGCAACCGGGTGTGCCTCTATGAATGCCTGCAGCTTCTGTCGACGCACCTCGGGCGTTTGACGCTCAAGATAACGGTTCTCGGCGTTTCCGATCATTTGTATACGGTTGGATTCAAATATTTCAAAGAATCCCGCAAGAGCCAAACCGGGCCGGTCTATCTCTTTATTGGCGATCATAATGCTTTCTGCGGGGGCTGGAAGATAGACGGTCGTTAAGGAAAATTCGTCTATCAGCTTTTTTAACGGTATGCTATAAGTCTCTTCCATACTACGATCCTTTCGGCGCTGGCTTGAATTCTTGAGCCTCGCCTATAAATTATACTAAATATCCATTTTTTATTATATCACACTTTTACGATTTTGCATAGTCGGTTTTCGCAAAATATTTGGATTTATTTCACCTCAAAAAGTATTTTTTAAAAAAAATATGCATAATCATCTGTCATACGACGAAATCGACAAAAAAATTCATAAAGTAGTCACATTAATGATCTATAATATATACTAACGAATTCTACCCTTAACGGAGGAATAACATATGAAAAAAACGGCATCCTTGCTTTTGGCGATCGTCCTTCTCTGCAGCTGCATATCAACGTTCGTTTCCTGCTCCGACGGATCGACGCTTCACAAGATAAACCCGACCGCTGAGGAGACCCAGGTAGTTGGAACGGCGGGAGATTACGAGATCCTTTACGACGAGCTCCGTTGTATCACCGTTAACTACCGCGAGATCATGGAGCTTAAATATGGCAAGGGCATCTGGGACAACCCCGAGACCGCCGAGCTTTATCGCGAGGAGCTGACAAATTACGTTATCGCAGCTCTTTCGGTAAACAGCGCCGCATTAACGGCCGCCGCAAAGCACGACATAACGCCCGACGACGAAAGCGTCAAGGATTTCGTATCCATACAGCTTGCAAGCCTTGTCGGCGAGCTTACCGAGCTTATCAAGCTCGATCACACCGAGGAAAATTTCGTTCCCTCAAGCTCGATGCTGAACAACTACTACCGTCAATTTTTAACCGAAAATCATCTTTCGGACCGTTATAATCGCTTCGTTATGAGCGTTGACGGTTGTATAGACGCGCTTCGAGTAAAGCTTTTGAGAGACGGTTCTCTGCCGTCCGATGACGATAGCGTCAAGGCTTTCGTCAACGAAAACTTCGTTCACGTTTTCCACGTCTGGCTTCCCTTCGATCAGTATGCGGACACCGATGCCGCAAAGCAGGACGCCGAGCTGGTTTCGTGGATACTCAAAACGAATCTTTTGACCGAGAGCAACCGCATTCAGCTTCGTGAAAAGCTCAACATAACGAACACAAACGCCGACACCTCTACCGTTCGCCTGTACAATCGCCTCATCGATGCCATTACGCCCGATGACAAGATGAACGTTATGGTCGGAAGCATATACAACAAGGACACCGCTATCTCAAAGTACGGATATTATTTTTCTTAAAGTCGGA
>JAZKZA010000045.1:0-4796 GCA_045612445.1 Eubacteriales bacterium
GGTTAGCAACGACGATTATCTTTCTTCCGATAAGATCGGCGGGCTCATACAACTTTGCAATGCCGGAAACGACCTGTCTCTCCTCGTATCCGAGGTCTATCTTAAGCTTAAGAAGCTTCTTTGCCTTGGGAAGTCTTTCGCACTCAACGATCCTTGCGGTTCTGAGCTCAACGTTCATAAAGTCGTCAATACCGATAAGTGCACAGCCCTCGGGCTTTTCTATCTTTTCTTCAGCCTTCTTGGCGGCAGCAGCGGCGGCTTCGCGCTCGGCAGCGATCTCGGCAAGCATCTTTGCTTCATCTATTCTGGCGAAAAGCACCTTGGAATCGTTGACCGCACGTCCTGCAACTATAGCCTTATCCATAAAGTCCTCGAAGAGAAGGAAGACGTGCTCGCCGGCGCGTCTCTTTGTCTCAAGCAACGAAAGCTCGTCCTCGCAGTTCAGCTGACGAAGTATCTCCTCTGCAGTCTCGGGGATCACAGGGAAGAGCATCAGTGCCGCTTTACGAATGGTTTCAAGCAGGTTGTAAAGTACCGTTCCGAGTCGCTCACGTTGAGCCTCGTCTCTTGCAAGCACCCACGGAGCGGTCTCGTCAATGTATTTGTTCGCTCGGCGGAGAAGCGAAACGACGGAGTCTATCGCGTCCGCAATATGATAGCTATCCATATTGGCGCAATACTTCTCAAAAGCCTCGCTCGCGGCATTCTTCAGCTCGCAGTCAAGAGCATCGGGCGCGCTCGGGGCTTGAACGACCTTATCAAAATACTTCTTTTGCATATCGAGAGTACGCTTGACAAGGTTTCCGAGGTTGTTTACAAGGTCTCCGTTGAAACGATTTATGACCGTTTCATAGGTTATAGAACCATCCGACGAGTAGGGCATCTCAGAAAGGGCATAATAACGAACGCCGTCAACCGTGAATCGGTCGGCAAGCTCGTCGGCGTATATGACGTTACCCTTGGATTTAGACATCTTGTCCGTTCCAAAGTTGAACCACGGGTGGCAGAAAACCTTTTTGGGCAACGGAAGGTCGAGCGCCATCAGGAAAATAGGCCAGTATATAGTATGGAATCTTGCGATATCCTTACCGATGATATGAACGTCTGCCGGCCAGTTCTTCTTGAAATGCTCGGACTGCTCGTCGTAGGTCTTATCGGGATCGTATCCGATAGCCGTAATATAGTTTGAAAGCGCGTCGAGCCAAACGTAAATAACGTGATTTTCGTCAAAGGTGGGAACGCCCCACTTAAAGGTGGTTCTCGAAACGCAAAGGTCCTGAAGCCCCGCCTTGATAAAGTTGTTCACCATTTCCTTCTTGTTCGACTCGGGCTCGATAAACTCGGGGTGATCCTCGATATGCTTCATGAGGCGGTCAACGTACTTGCTCATCTTGAAGTAGTACGACTCCTCGCTTGCGCGCTGTACCTCGCGTCCACAATCGGGGCACTTACCGTCAACTATCTGCGTGTCGGTCAAAAACGACTCACAAGGCGTGCAGTACCAGCCCTCGTAATATCCCTTGTAAATATCTCCCTGGTCGAAGAAGCGCTTGAACATCTTGGTTACCGCGTCAACGTGATAGGAGTCGGTTGTGCGAACGAAATAATCGTAGCTGGTGTTCATCTTGTCCCAAAGGGCGCGGACCTCACCTGCAACTCTGTCAACGTACGCCTGAGGTGTCACATTGGCGTCATTGGCAAGATTTTCGATCTTCTGACCATGCTCGTCGGTTCCCGTGCAGAAGAAGACGTCATAACCGCGAGAACGCTTATAGCGAGCCACAGCATCGGTCATTATAGCCTCGTAGGTATTGCCGAAGTGCGGCTTCTTCGAGGCGTAAGCAATAGCTGTTGTTACGTAAAAATTATTCATTCTGAAAGTCCTCCGAATCGTGTATCCGGTGCTCACCGGTAATGAGATATGATGAATAGTGACTGTACGCCACCGCAATATACGGGATCGTAAAAATGATAAAAAGCACGCCAACCGTTGCGGCCGACAAAAGGACCCACGGCAAAAAGCACATTCTGAAGCAGAAGATCTCGCAAAGGCGTCCTTTAGTTGACCTTATCGCCATTGCAAAGCAACGGTAAAGCTTTTCGTCTTCCCGCCAGATAGCAAGGCTTATAAAGGTGTATAGTCTTCCGTACGCCAGCGTCCCGAGGATGAACAGCTTAAAAAGGCTTACTACCGCAAAAGCCATAACAAAAACGTTCGTTATATCAAGCAAGAAAAGCACGTCAACCAAAACAAGCCCGAGCTTTATCGGCAAGAAGGCTATCGCGGATATTCCCCACGCACGTGCGACTCGTCTGAACGACGAGTAACCGTCGAACAGCTCCGAAAGTTCAAACGCCTCATATCGCGAAGCTCTTTGCGATATCGTGTAAAGCCCTATCACAAGAGGAGAAAAAAGCAAAAACTCGATCGCAAAATATGCTTGCTCGATTCCAAACGAGCCCCACTTATCAAGCCAAGGCAAAAAGCAGTATACAGGATTAAGTATGGTATATGACAGAACATACTCTGCCATAACGAACACGGCAGCGCAGATAAGCGTTGCAAAAACGAGCTTAAGCCGCACGTCTTGATGCGAAAGAACGTCCCTCGCTTCTTTTCTTATATCTCCGAAGGTGGGGGTAATAGTATAGCCGTTACCGTCTGTCATGCTTACCTCCCGAAACGACCTTTTATACCAAATCGACAGTTTGTCCGCGTATAATAATATATTATAACATTTATCTCGTGATTTTACAATAGCTATACGAAATCTTTTTGCCGTACCGATCAATTAATCGCATGTCCAACAAACGGTAATGTCTGCCAAATGCGCCCAAGCGGTTTACAAGCGCAGGAAAAGCATGATATAATTTACACAACGCCCCCCGAATTCCACTAATCAGAAAGGAGGAGTTATGAGAAAAAAACTAATTTTCATTTTTATGGCAGCGCTTTTTATCTTTTCATTACTGAGCTTGCCTATCGGTGCGTTGCAGCTTACATATTCTCCAACAGACGCCTACAAGAGCAGTATATTTTACGAACGTCTGGTAAACATCAAGCTGACCGGCGACCAACGGAGAGATATATTAAACGTCGCCATCTCACAGCTCGGTTACCACGAAGGCAACAGCAGATCCGAATTTCACGGAATGAATTATCTCGGAAGTCAGAATTACGTTGAATACAATTATGCAAACAAGAGTACGCTTGATGCCGGCGGATCCTACTACTGGTGCGCCTCATTTGTAACTTTTTGCGCCCGTCAGGCGGGGATCTCCACCTCAACCGTTATAAACTCTGTCAGCTGCGATAATTTTGTTGTAAGCTTCAAGAATCAGGGTCGCTATAAGACCCGTTCCTCAGGATACACTCCGGTTGCCGGCGATTTTATTTTCTTTTTGGACAGCGGCGCTAATCGGACCTACGCTTCACATATAGGCATCGTCGTCGGCGTTTCAGGTGGCAAGGTCTATACCATCGAGGGAAACACGACTCGTGACATGGTTAATTACAGAAGCTACGATTTGGGGAACAGCCGTATCGTCGGCTATGCCGTTCCTGCGTACACCGGAACGACCGGAAATTACGGGGATTTCGAGTTAAAAAACGGCTATGTTGAGATAGGAATATACAAGGTCACGTCGGATACGTTAAATCTTCGAAGCAATCCGACAACGTCGTCCTCGATAGTCTACACTGTAAGCAAATCGACCGAGCTTTACATCAGCGAGGCATCGGGCGATTGGGGCAAAACGGTCTATAACGGCAAAACCGTTTGGATATCCTTACATTACGTCACGCCAAAAGACATTTCAGACTATATAATCACCTACCGCGTTGGCGATGACACGGTAAGCAGTCAAACGGCAAGGGCAGGCAGTAGCGCAAAAATACGGTCTCTTGATGATATCCCTATCGGATATGAATTCGTCGGTTGGTCGCGTAAGCCGTCGTCAAGCACTGCCGAACTCTCGCCGAGCGACGGTATAACCGTGGCGGGAAACATAACGCTCTACGCCGTTCTTAAAGCCAAACCGATAAACGTCAGCTTTTATGATTGGGACGGCACTCTGATAAGTCAAACGGTATATAAGTACGGAGACACAGTAATTGAACCGCCCACTCCCCAAAGGGCATCAGACGATAGATTCGACTACGTTTTTGAGGGTTGGGATAAGTCATTCATTTCGACCGCGAGATCGGACAGAAGCTACGTCGCCGTTTATCTCAAAACAGAAAAAACGCTTCCGCCGTCAAGCGACAACACAACGCAGGGAACGGACACCGCTGTCCCCAGCGACACGTCTACCGTACCGCCCGATCACGAAGAAAGCTCTCCCGGCGGCGAAAACACTCCGTCCGCGGATAACGGCAAGCCTATGCCCGCAAAAGCAAGCATGTCCGCTCTTTTGGCACTTGTCCTTGCAACGGCAGCACTGTTCGTTATAAAACGTAAGTTTTAACACATAATGCAAAACCGACGAGAAAACTCGTCGGTTTTGTCATCTTCCTATAAGCTCGCCGACCGTCACAAAATTATATCCTCGTTCGAGCAGCATTGGTATCATTTTTTCAAGGGCCTCAACGGTATGGCAGTCCCTTGAAACATAATCGTGCATAAGGATTATATCTCCTGACCTGATGTTCTTTGAAACGTTAGCGCAAATATCCGAGCATGACGTACCCGCCCAATCACGGGTGTCTATCCGCCATAAGATGACCGAGTAGTTTTGCTCTCCCGCCATGACCTTTACGACCTCGTCAACCACCCCCTCAGGCGGACGGAAGAGAT
>JAZKZA010000046.1:0-2086 GCA_045612445.1 Eubacteriales bacterium
CGTCTGCTTCATCAGCGTACGGTACGCCGTGCGATCCGCCTGAATGCGCTTCGAATGCACCGCCGCACCCTTGCCGAGATTCAGAGTTCTTGACTGAAGGGTAACAAGGTCGGCAGAGCGCCCCATTTCGCCTCCCAAAGCATCTATTTCGTAAACGAGATGTCCCTTTGCCGTACCTCCGATGGAGGGATTGCAGGGCATATTCGCAACGTCATCGAGCGAGATGGTGAAAAGAACGGTGTCCACCCCCATTCTCGCGGCGGCAAGCGCCGCCTCAATACCGGCGTGACCCGCGCCGATGACGGCAAGCTGAGTTTTATTTATCATTTCGGGTCTCCCCTCTCTTTAGCTTTACTTAAACAGATAAATTATACCAAAATCTCGCGCCGCCGTCAATATCCGCTTTACAATTCGCGGGAAATGTTGTATAATAAAGTGATATAAAGAGCAACTGGAGGCGCATTATGCAGGATATAACTCTTGAAAGCGGCCGTTTTCCGTCGGGCGACGGTAAGACGCAGCTTGCCTACCGTATATACTCACCCGAAAAGCCCCGCGCCGTGATCCAGCTCTCGCACGGAATGTGCGAGTACGTTGGACGTTACGACGAGCACGCGAGATATTTTGCCTCGCAGGGCTTCGTTTTCTGCGGACACGACCACCTCGGCCACGGCGAGAGCGCCGCAAGTCAGGACGATCTGGGCTACACCGGATCTGCCGACCTGCTTGTCGACGATCTTCACACGATGACGAGACTGATCCGCGAGAGATTTCCCGAACTTCCCGTAGTTCTGCTTGGTCACAGTATGGGCTCGTTCGTCGCCAGATGCTACGTCACCCGCTACCCCTCCGCCGTCGACGCCGTTATATTCAGCGGAACGGCAGGACCGGGAAGTCCCACCGCCGCCGGTAAGCTGCTCGCCTCGTCGAGCGCCAAACGCCACGGCGACCGTTACCGCGACCCCCTGCTCAAGTCGATATCGACCGGCAGTTATTCCAAAAGATTCGGTAAAAACGCTCCCGCGTCGGCTTGGGTCTCGTCAAGACCCGACGTCCTTGAAAAATACGACGCCGACCCCTTCTGCAACTACACCTTCACGGTAAACGGCTATTATAATCTCTTTGACCTGCTCGGTCGGGTCTCCTCCCGATCGTGGGCAAAAAGCGTCCCGCAGGACCTGCCCGTTCTGCTGATAAGCGGAGCTGACGATCCGGTCGGCGGCTTTGGTAAGGGAGTCAACGCCGTTTACGACCGCCTTCGTGCCGCGGGGCTGCACGACCTGCAGATACATCTGCTCGAGAACGCCCGCCACGAGCCCTTTAACGAACAGCTCGACATACGCGACCGCGCTTACTCTCTGGTCGTTTCTTGGATCGAGGAAAGGATCTCACGATGACTCTGCTTGAACTGAAAAACACTCGCGGAAAGCTCTTGGGCGTCGATTTCGGTGACGCCAGGACCGGTCTTGCCGTCAGCGACCCCGACCGTATCATGGCAATGGGACGCGAGAACGTCTGCCGCGCGGGCATCGAGGCCGCCGCCGATGCGGTAGCCGAGTACGCGCTCGCCGAACGCGTCGTCGGCATCGTCGTCGGTCTGCCGAAGAATATGGACGGCTCTGAGGGTCATCGCGCCGAGCGTTGCAGACGCTTTGGTGAAATGCTCGCCGAGCGTACAGGTCTCCCTGTCGCTATGTCAGACGAACGAATGACCACCATGGCGGCGTCGAGATACCTCAACGCCACCGATACCACCGGTAAGAAGCGTAAAGCGGTCATAGACACGCTTTCGGCACAGATAATACTTCAAAACGCACTTGACCGTATGAAAAATATGAACTGAAAAGGAAGAACGAAAAATGAGTGACATCAAAGATATAAGTCTTGCCCCCTCGGGCCGCGAAAAGATCGAATGGGTGGCGTCGTACATGCCGGTCCTCTCGGGGATCCGCGAGAGATTTCTCCGTGAAAAGCCCTTTGCGGGTCTGAAGATATCGACCTCCATTCACCTCGAAGCCAAAACGGCGTACCTCGCCGAAACTCTGCGCGACGGCGGTGCGACCCTCTTCGTCACCGGATGCAACCC
>JAZKZA010000047.1:0-7878 GCA_045612445.1 Eubacteriales bacterium
GTCAGACCTATCTCATAGAAGAGCCGCTTGCCGCCGCCATCGGTGCCGGACTCGACATCTCCGGTCCTACCGGTCGAATGGTCATCGACATCGGAGGCGGAACGACCGACGTTGCCGTTATCTCTCTTGGATCTATCGTCGTTTCCGAGTCTATAAAGATCGCGGGAGACGATATGGATGAAGCGATCGTTCGTTACGTCAGAAGACGCTACAACATGCTGATCGGTGACCGTACAGCCGAGCAGATCAAGATAAACGTTGGCGCGGTCTACAGTCATAAGGTTCCAAAGACTATGCGCGTCAAGGGACGCGATCTCTATTCCGGTCTTCCGCAGGAGATCGTTATAAGCTCAACTGAAATGCTTGAAGCTTTGGTTGAGCCTATAACCGCAATACTTGATTCGGTTTGCTCGGTCATTGAAAAGACCCCGCCCGAACTGGTCGGCGACATTCTTCGCCACGGCATAACTATGACCGGCGGCGGATGTCAGTTGTACGGCTTTGACAAGCTGATCTCCGAGGTTACGAAGATAAAGACCACGGTTGCAAAGCACCCCATGTCTTGCGTTGCTATAGGAACAGGCGAATCTCTCGAGCAGCTGCGAAGCATACCCGAAGGGGCAGTAAACTTCTCAAAATTCAGATAAAGAGGTTGATCATAAATGGAATACATTATAAAGAACCGCTATCCGGAGGCGATCTTCAAGTCTTTTGAAGACATTTGCGCGATACCTCACGGCTCGGGAAATGAAAAGGGAATTGCAGACTATATTGAAGCCTTCGCAAACGAGCGCGGTCTCGAATATTACAGAGATGAACTTCACAACGTTTTTGTAAAAAAGCCGGCAACCGTCGGACGTGAAAACGACCCTGCCGTTCTTCTTCAAGCCCACACGGATATGGTTTGCGAGCAGAACGACGGAACTAACCATGATTTTTTAGTTGATCCACTCGATATTTATATTGACGGCAAATATCTTCGCGCACGCGGAACGACACTTGGCGCTGACGACGGCATCGGCGTTGCAATTATGCTTGCCGCCCTTGACGGAGCTTTTGAGTCTCATCCGGATCTTGAGTGCCTTTTCACCGTTTCGGAGGAAACCGGTATGGACGGAGTTAATGGGTTTGATTTCTCGCTCGTCAAGGCAAGGATGCTCATAAATCTTGATTCCGGAGAGATCGGAACGATCGTTGCAGGCTGTGCCGGCGGCGTTCGTTGCAACCTTGACTTCAAGGGAACAACGTCTATCTCGGATAAAAAAGCGGTCAAGATAACGCTCGGCGGACTTGCCGGTGGTCACTCGGGTGAAAACATCAATGACGGACGCGCTAATGCTAACAAGCTTATGGGGCGTGTTCTGCTTGCCCTCAAGAAGTTTGACTACGAGCTTTCCTCGCTCAACGGTGGCGGAAAGTCAAACGCCATTCCCCGTGAATGTCGCGCGGTTATCACAAGTGATGCCGTTGACGAGATGATTTCTTGTCTGAATACAATGGCTGCTGAATTTAAGATCGAGCTTTCTCCCGATGACCAGGGATTCTTCCTCAAAGCAGAGCTTCTCGATGAAAAGGTATCGGTTTTTGATAAAGCTACGGCAGAGTCGATAGTCTCTCTGCTCGGTGTTGCTCCTAACGGCGTTTTTGAGATGAATAAGTATATATCCGGATTCGTTGAGTTCTCAAGAAACCTTGGGGTTATCGAAACCGCCGGCGATGAAGTTAGCTTTACCTTCTTTGCCCGATCCGCCATTGATGCACAGCTTGAAGCCTCTAACCGTGAGCTGGAGGCTCTCGCCAAGCTTGTTGGTGCTACCGTAATATACTCCGAGGCGTATCATGGCTGGAATTACGAGCCGGTCTCCCCGCTTCGCGATAAATATCTCTCCGCCTGCCGCGAGCTTGGATATACCGAGCCTACCGTTCAATCTATCCATGCAGGTCTTGAGTGCGGAATAATAAAATCTCAAATACCCGATATTGATATCATTTCTGTTGGACCGAATATGTTTGATATTCACTCTCCCGACGAAGCTCTCGACCTCGACAGCGTTGAGCAGTTTGCAAAGATCCTTGAGAAAACACTTTCTTAATAATAAAACAAGTCCGTGAGAATTTCTCACGGACTTGTTTTATTCAAACATTTCAGTCGAAAGATAGCGGTCTCCAACGTCGGGAAGGAGAACAACTATTCGCTTTCCAACGTTCTCGGCGCGTCTTGCAATCTCGGCAGCAGCAACCAACGCCGCGCCGGATGAAATACCGACCAGAACGCCCTCTGTTCGTCCCAGCTCGCGTCCTGCAGCCAATGCATCGCTGTCTGAAACGGCTATTATTTCGTCTATAACGCCAAGATCAAGGACGTATGGAACAAATCCCGCGCCGATGCCTTGAAGCTTGTGAGGGCCCGCTTTCTTGCCCGAAAGGACGGCTGAGCCTGCGGGCTCAACGCCAACTATTCGTATGCTAGGATCTTTTTCCTTGAGATAGCGTCCCGTTCCGCTTATAGTACCTCCCGTCCCGATCCCGGCAACGAAGAAGTCTATCTTTCCGTCCGTGTCTTCCCATATTTCGGGACCCGTGGTAAGATAGTGCGCCTCGGGGTTGGCAGGGTTAACGAATTGACCCGGAATATAGCTATTGGGTATCTCTCGCGAAAGCTCTTCCGCCTTTTGTATTGCGCCGGACATACCAAGCGCCCCGTCTGTTAAAACCAGCTCTGCGCCGTAGGCTCTCATTATACGGCGTCTTTCCTCCGACATCGTATCGGGCATTACGATTATTGCACGGTAACCGCGAGCTGCCGCGATAGCGCAAAGACCTATACCGGTGTTTCCCGACGTCGGCTCAATTATTGTTGCCCCTTCTTTTATAAGTCCGTCCCTCTCGGCACAGTTGAGCATATGCAGCGCAACCCTATCCTTAACACTACCTGCAGGATTGAACCCCTCAAGCTTTGCAACGATAGCGGCTACCGCTCCTTGCTTCTTTTCATAATTATCAAGCTCCAAAAGCGGAGTTTTTCCTATAAGACGGTCCACAGACCTTACTATGCCTGACATTACGTTTACCTCAAAAATCAATTTGTTATGAATACACCTGATCGTGTATTACTGTTCCGTATTCCGAAACGGTTGCACCCAAAGCAAAGCAAAACGAGGTGTTCAGTCTTTGCATAGTGCTCCTTTGCGTCTCATCAATCGTCGAAGAGTCGGCAACCGTGTATTCGTTTATCACGGCTATTACCGCGTGCACAAGCAACTCGCGTCGGCTCATAAAGCGCGAGAAAGCCGAACTTTTCTTCAGATATTGAACAGTCTCTATAATATCGGAGACTAGCATTTCCTCCGGCGCGTCGGTCATTGCAAGAACTGCAAGAATATTTTGCTCGAAGTGCTTTCCGTACTTGTATTTACGCTCGGCGAGCATATATGCAATAGTATTGATGCGCCTTCCGATCCGCTCAAAGTCTCCTTCAGATGCGGCGATACTATGTAACAAGCTACGCTTTTTTGACCTCGTTAGAACACCGTCAAGATGCAGAGAAGCATCGGTAAGTATACGAACTACATCCGCGCTATACCTTCCGCCGACCGTCCACATCGCCGCCCAGACTACGTCCTTTGAGTGGGTTGCTCTTGGCAAAACGGCTTTCATAAGCTTATATATGGCATTTGTGCTTGAAGCAAGCTCGTGGACAGGCCTGGTTGAAAGCTTTGAAAGATAGTACGATGCAAACGAAAGCTGATAGGATCTTGAAAAATATCGCCGCAACTCTCGATACATTTCAAGAGTTCGTTGCAGCTGCGCTTGCGGATCATTTTCAAAAGAGAGCAGAACCGCAAAGAAATGACTGCAAAACGATCGGTAAATTGAAAATATATTTGTGCTATCCCTTATTATTCGATGACAGGTATCTATCCTTTTGCCGTCAACAACAAGATTATCGGCGGCATACAGATCCGCCCCAATAGCCAGAGTAAACAGATCAAATTGCTTAAATTCTCGGCGCAATAAAGTCTTATTGTAAATAGCTAGGTCACAACGCCGTATCAACGAATCGGTCATTTTATCTTCCTTTCAAGCTAATGCTTTCAACGAAAAACAAGCCAAATGATAATTAAGTGTATGGGGTAAAAAAGATAGAACGAATATTTTACCACCGCGCGAGCTACACGGTTTTGAGGACGTTTACCCGCTTTGCCGTTATAAAAGACCAGTAAAAGGGCAGAGAACGCCGCCAAAAGTTGCATCACGTCCCAATCCTTAAGCGGAGATACGACTATTGACGGAATAACGGTAGCAAGCGCGCTCCGCAATACGAACTCTATTATCGACCGTGCTCCAAAAAGCAAGCAAGCCGCGAATATATAGCTCGGTGCGTATTTGGACTCGAGGTCTATAAGGTAGAACATCAAGATCAAAACTATGCCGTAAAAGCCGTAATCACTTCCGACAAGCTCTGCAAAAAGCGCCATAAGCAGGGAAGGTATAATAGCAGTTATCATAAGCCCGGTCCGCTTTTTGATCCAGTCAAACATAATAAGTCCCGCAAGTCCCAAGAACAGCGTGACCATAACGTTAAGCGAGCCGTATTTCACGATACTTCCGTTCGACGAAAAGCAAAGATTGAAGGGTATCTCCGAGATCACCGCGGCAACAGCCAAACGTGACGCATATCGCAACGGATCAGAGGTCTTACGAAAGCCCTGCGCGATAAGGAAGCAGAAGATCGGCATTGCAATACGGCCGACAAGTCTCATAATTATATAAGCGTCATGGCTCTGCGAATAAAGATTCCAGCCTACGTGATCAATTGCCATTGAAACAATAGCTATGATCTTCAGAACAAGTGATGACATCAGTCGTTAAGAAAGACCATATTTCCGTCGGCGTCCATATCTATTATCGCAAGCGAATGAAGATCAACGCCCTTGTCTCGTATGATCTTTCCGCCCGGCTGAAACGCCTTTTCAACACAAATTCCCGCACCGCAAAGGGTTGCACCCGCCTGGTCAACTATATCCATAAGTCCCAGAAGAGCCTCTCCGTTTGCCAGAAAATCATCTATCAGAAGGACTCTGTCGTCAGGAGTTATGTAACGTCTATCGACACGTATTATATTGTCTATGCCTTTGGTAAAGGAGTGCACCTTGGCGGTAAGAAGTCCGTCGGTGTCAATGTTTTTCGATTGCATCTTTTTTGCAAAAACGACCGGAACCTTAAAGAAAGCGGCAGCCAGACAGGCAATACCTATACCCGAAGCCTCAACCGTCAATATCTTGGTTATGTTTTTCTCCGAAAAAACAGAATAGAACTCCTCTCCCATCTTTGATATAAGCTCCACATCCATACAATGGTTGAGGAAGCTATCGACCTTGACTATTCCGCCCGGTCTGAATTCTCCATCCTTTTTGATGCGATCACACAGCAATTTCACGACAAGGTTCCCGCCTTTCAATATATGTATATAATATAATTATACAATACACCTCGCATTTTGTAAATAGTTGTTATAAAAAATATTGTAAATCATATTTACATTTTCGCGTTTTTATGCTACAATAATCATATAACACCAAGGACAGGAAACGGAGAACCAATGAAGATCGGAGAAAAGATCAAAAAGCTTCGAACCGAAAAGTCGATGACTCAAAGCGAGCTTGCCGGTAGCTTTATAACGCGAAATATGCTTAGCTTGATCGAGTCCGGCTCTGCACAGCCGTCGCTCACAACTATAGAGTATCTCGCAAATCGTTTGAACGTTCCCGCCGGAATACTCATTTCGGACAACGAAGATGAATATTTTTACCGCCGAACGTCACAGATACAAAATGTTCGTCGGGCATACGCCGCAGGCGATCACCGTATCTGCATTGATCTTTGCGACAAGCTTTCGGACGACGTCAACGACGACGAGCTCTTACTTATACGCGCAGAGTGTTATCTCGGCATCGCAAAAGAGGAATTTCTTAAAGGACATCTCAAATCGTCCGTATTGACCTTTGACAAAGCCTTTGAGATCTCCTCAAAAACAGTCTACAACACCTCTCATATAGAAGCAGAAGCGGCAGTTTATTGCTTGTATATGCGGTCTCTTTCGCCTCTGCTGCATGCAGATTGCATTGATAGCAGCATACCGCTTGGCTTATCCGAAAACGATCCGTTTTGTCGCTATGCCCGAGTTGCTATGTCTATCGACGAGCAAGGGAAGAGCAGTGCTGATATTGCCGAGGGTTATTTGGCTTCATGCGCAGATAATGATGTTTACGTCGGCCATATCCGCGCGTTGTATTGTATGATCAACAACAACCACCAAAAAGCACTCGAAATTATTTTAGGTCTTATAAACGGCGAGAAAACCATTCCGTCTCCGCTTATGTACGCCTTTTTCCGCGATCTTGAGATCTGTTGCCGTGAGACCGGAGATTTCAAGGGAGCATATGAATACGCGGGTGCTAAGGTCGTCACGCTTGAGCGTATCTTGCTTGATAGTTGAATATGAATCGTTTTATAAAAGCGTTAACGGCTACACTTATCTTGACAGCAGTCGTATTTTCGTGTATAGGTTGCTCAAAATACGTTATGTATGACACCGAAAACGGCTTTTCAGCCGGGTATTCACCAAGTAAGGATATTCTCGACTCGTTGAGCGAGCAAATATTCACGTCTACTGAAGCCCCCTCGACCAACACCCCAATAACCGAAGATCATCTCTTTTACTGGACCTCGGGAGGGACAAAATTTCATATTTTCAGGGACTGTCAGCACGTCGAAAAAGCAAGCGAGCTTTCTTCGGGAAGCCTTTCCGAAGCAAAAAAAGCCAAAAACGGCGGTATTTGCTCGACTTGTTTAAAAAGATCTGGAGTTGATCCCGAAATCTTCTCATAAAAATATGAACAACGCACGGCGATCGCCGTGCTTTGTTCATGCTTTTGTAACAATTTTAATAAATTATCAGACCAGGGAAGCAACGACCTTCTCAGTCCAAGCCTTGACCTTTGCAGACTCCTCATCGGTAAGGTTCTTACCGGCAAAAAGACCGATATTCATATAAAGAACCTCGTCGATAACGTTTGCGCCACCGGTTGCAAGGCAGGCACGAACCTTCTCAACGCCGGCCTCTTTTCCGTCTGCAATAATAGCAACGTTCTGGGCGCGAGCCTTGGTAAGCTCATTCAGGAAGCGACGCAAGGTATCGTCAATGTCATTCTTAACAGAAAGAGCAAGAATAACTATACGCTCGTTGTTGCAGGGGTATGCGGGCGGGATATCGTCAACAGCATTGACCGAAAGCTCGTAATCAGCCTTGATCATCTGAGCCGCCGCCTTAAGCTTAGCTTTGCCGGTATAGCAAAGAACACGCATTTTTATTGCCATAATAAAAATCCTCCAAAAATATATTATAGTATAATTATATCAGATTTTGAAAAATTATCAAGAGCTTTGCAAAAATAAAAAACTGATTTTTAAAAGCAAAGACGAAATCAAGGTGCTAACATCCTTGAACAAGGCCATATCTATATATTCTCATTCCCTAAACTAAACAAAATTTGCATTTTGTTTAGTTTGTTCTATATAACGGTTAGTGTTGCCTTCCCGACATTTCATATCGGTTTAACCTCCTTTTTCGATCCGCGGCTAAACTATCATACTTTTCTTCTACCGTTATTTTGTTTCAATTTAAGAGATCACGAAAAATCCATTTACACGTAACGCTTAAAATATCTATCTCGAAGCACCGGATTTAGTATTTCTTGATGTCAAGATTAACACAATCATTCTTTTTGATAAAGCATCTTCCCTTCACAAAACAAAATTGCAGGGGCTGATTATATCAGCCCCTGCTTGAGTCGTTATTATTACTTGATTTTCTTT
>JAZKZA010000048.1:0-2368 GCA_045612445.1 Eubacteriales bacterium
CCCTTGTCGACCACGATACCCGCCATGCCCTCGCTTATCCTTACGTTACCGCCCGCGCCGAGAATAAATGCGCCCGCGCCTGTCACGGTACGCTGTGCCGTCGGCGTTCGCTGACCGCCGTACTCAAGCGGTGTTCTGTACTGGCGCTCGCTGGCGCAAAAATGCGACGACGTGACCGCAGCGGCACGCTTACAGACGCCGTTTGAGGTCATGATCGACGCCAACAAAATACCCTCGACCGAGGTCGAGCAAGCACCGTAAAGTCCAAAATATGGTATATCAAACTCCAAAAGCCCGTAACCCGAGCCTACGCACTGATTCTGCAGGTCTCCGGCAAAGATAGCACCAATATCGTCGGCTCGAAGACCCGATTTTTTCAGAGCAAGACCAAATGCGCGGCGTTGAAGCTCGCTTTCTGCCTTTTCCCAGGTATCGCACCCCAGAAGATCGTCGTTTTCGCGCAGATCGAAAAGATCTCCGAGAGGCCCGTCAGCCTCGGTCTTACCGACAACGCCGACCGCCGAAACGAAGGTCGTGTTAAGTTTAAAAATCTGTTTTTCCATGCTATTAGTTTGAGCCGAAAACTCAAAAATATTCTTTCAAAAAATAAAAAATACCCTTGTGCGAGAGGTGGCATTATGGTATAATAAAATTGTTCGATCGACAGGGGGATGTCGACCGTTCAAAATAAATAAAGAGAGGGGATCTTATGAACTCAACAACCCAAAAACGGTGCTTGAAGACGTGCGCTTCAAGGCAAAAAAAGAGACAGGGATCAGGGGGTATGCTATGCTCGATAGTCACACTGCTCAGTTCCACCTAAACTGTCGAAACGGCGACGCGGGCGAATACTGCCTGCTTCCCGGTGACCCCGGCAGGTGCGAAAAAATCGCACGCTATTTTGACGACGGTGAATTTCTCGTTTCAAACCGAGAGTTTACCATCTGGCGCGGAACGCTCCTGGGGGAGCGCGTTTCGGTCTGCTCCACCGGCATCGGAGGTCCTTCGGCGGCTATTGCCGTTGAGGAGCTTGCTGCCGTCGGAGTAAAGAGCTTTATCCGCGACGGCACTTGCGGAGGGATAGCCCTGCCCGTCTGCTCCGGGGACGTCGTTATCGCAAGCTCTGCCGTTCGTCAGGACGGTACTTCGCACGAGTACGCTCCGCCCGAATATCCCGCAACGGCAGACTTTTATCTGACCTCCGCGTTAGTTAACGAGGCTCGCGCGCTCGACGTACCGCATCACGTCGGAGTCGTACAAAGCAAGGACTCGTTCTACGGTCAGCACTCGCCGTCCCGAATGCCGATAGCCGCCGCGCTGAACGAAAAATGGGAGGCTTGGAAAAGACTTGGTGTTCTGGCGTCCGAAATGGAGGCAGGGGCCATATTTACCGTTGCCGCGTCGCTCGGACTCAGCGCCGCAGCCGTCTTCCACGTCATCTGGAATCAGGAAAGATACGCCGCCGGACTTGACACCGACAAGGCTGAAAGTCACGACACCGATCTCGCCATAAAAGTGGCGGTCGGGGCTCTGCGCCGCATCATATCCGACAAAAAATCAACCACAAAATGTTGAAAACTTACTTGACAAATACCGCTATATATGGTATTATTACTTAATGAATAGAGAAACTCAAAAAAACGCAAGGAGAATAAAAACAAATGAAAAAAATAATCGCTCTGACTCTTGTTATCTGCACTCTTGCATTCCTTTTCGTAGCTTGTACCGACAGTAACGACCCTGCCGTCACCACCAAGCCCGGTGACACCACCGCAACTCCGATCGAGGGCTTCACCTCGGTAAACGAAACCGTATACGTTACCGCAGAGAACGGTCTGAACGTCCGCAGCACCCCCGAGGTCGTCGAAGGAACTGACAACAAGATCGGCTCGCTGGCTTACGGTAAGGCAGTCACCAGAACCGGTATCAACGAGGTCACCGGCTGGAGCCGTATTATGTATAATAACGAAGTCGCTTACGTAAAGTCCGAGTACCTCTCGGCAAACGAGCCGGATGCGACCACCGCGGGCTCGACCGAAACCGACGTTCCCGATACTAACTTCGTTGCTTGCAACGATGAGACCGAGGTATACGTTACCGATAGCAGCAACAACGATGCTCACGTTGAGGACGGAGATGCAACCGTTTACTCGGCTCCCAACAGAAGCAAGTCTGCCGGCTCGCTCAAGGACGGAACCGCCGTCACCAGAATCGCAGTTTACTACGAGAACGAGAACGACCACGAGATCGGCTGGAGTAAGATCCAGGTCGTCGTCGAGGGCGAGACTCTGACCTACTTCATCAGAAATTCTCAGCTCAAGATCGAAATGGTCAAGGAATAAAAAACCACAGCAAAAAGCTACCGCAG
>JAZKZA010000049.1:0-3446 GCA_045612445.1 Eubacteriales bacterium
GATCAAGCCGACACCCTCGATATTCAAGGAGCAGCGGAGCGTTGACCTTGAGCGAGGAGAGAACGCCGAGCTTCGTCTGGTCGGTCGTCATGACCCCGCAATCGTTCACCGCGCCCGCGTGGTGCTGGACAGTATGATCGCCATAGTTCTGTGCGACCAGCTCGCCCTGCGCTTCGGAACCGATTACCTGATGCCATGAAGGATATACAATACGGACTTATCGGTGAAAAGCTCTCTCATAGCTTTTCAAAGGAGGTCCACGCCGCCCTTGCCGACTACGACTATCGCTTGGTCGAGCTTTCTCGCGACGAGCTTGACTCCTTTATGCGCGAGCGAAGCTTTAAGGCGATAAACGTGACAGTTCCCTACAAGAGCGCCGTTATTCCCTACCTCGACGTCGTTGACGACGCCGCTCGCGAGATCGGCGCGGTCAACACCGTGAAGCGCGTTGGCGATAAGTTATACGGCTACAACACCGACGTTTTGGGGCTTCGCGACCTTATTTTAAGAGTTTTACCCACCCCCGACCTGTGTGGCAAAACGGTACTGATCCTCGGTAGCGGCGGTACGTCTAAAACGGCTCGCGCCGTTTGCAGCGCACTCGGGGCAAGCGAGATCGTAACGGTCGGTCGCGTCGCTCGCGACGGAGTGATCGACTACGAGTGTGCCTACCGCGACTTTTCTCACGCCGATCTCATCGTTAACACTACACCGCTCGGGATGTACCCCGAGCAGGACGCCTGCCCTATAGATATTTCGCGCTTTACTGATCTTTCGGGAGTTGTTGACGTTGTTTACAACCCGCTTCGAACAGAGCTCGTGCTGCAGGCAAAGCAGCGAGGCATCGCCGCCGAGGGCGGACTTTATATGCTGGTCTCCCAAGCCGTTCACGCCTGCGAGATCTTCACCGAAACGGTCATCGCGCCCGAACGGGTCAGCGCGGTATTCTCTGACATTCGAGCAAGCAAGGAAAACATTATACTCGTCGGTATGCCGGGCTGCGGAAAAAGCACGGTCGGTCGTCGACTTGCCGCCGAGCTGGGTCGACCCTTTATCGACACCGACGAGCTTATCGTCGAGCGCGACGGCAGACCCATAACGCAAATATTTGCCGAGGACGGCGAATCTTATTTCCGTGAGCTTGAGTCGAGTGTCATACGCGACGTCTGCCTGAAGAGCCGAGGGGAGATCATTGCCACCGGCGGCGGCGCTGTTCTGCGAGAGGAAAACGTTCACGCCCTGCGACGCGTCGGTCGCATCTACTTCCTTGACCGCGACATCGAAAACATACGCCCGACGGCAGACCGACCGCTGTCGCTTGACCGTGAGGCACTCTCGCGCCGTTACCGTGAGCGTTATCCGATCTACTGCGCCGTATGCGACCTTCATCTTACCCCCGACGAATCGGTCGACTCACGCGTACAATGCATCAAAAAGGAGTTTCTGTCGATATGAAAATAATGGTCATAAACGGTCCGAACCTCAACCTTCTCGGCGTTCGTGAGCCCGATATATACGGTCGTGAGACCTATGCCGATCTTATCGAAAAAATACGTGCCCACGCCGTATCGCGCGGAGTTGAGGTCGAGTTTTATCAGTCCAACCACGAGGGCGATCTGGTCGACTGCATACAGTCCACCTACCGCCGTTTCGACGGTATAGTCATCAACCCCGCCGCCTATACTCACACCAGCATTGCTCTGCCGGACGCCGTAAAATCGGTCGGCGTACCGACTGTCGAGGTGCATATCTCCGATCCCGACAGCCGTGAGGAGTTCCGTCGCGTCAGCTATATTAGAAGCGCCTGCGTCGCCACTATCTGCGGCCGCGGAACGAAGGGTTATCTTGACGCCATAGACCTTCTTTGCGAGGTCAAGTAATAAAAAACGACCAAAGCAATGCTTTGGTCGTTTTTTTATTATTTATTGTTCAGCTTTTCAAGGTCGTTTTTACGGATCTCAACGCGTCTTACCTTACCGCTTATGGTCTTGGGAAGCTCGCTGACGAATTCCACGATCCTTGGGTACTTATAGGGAGCGGTGTGCGTCTTGACGTACTCCTGGATCTCCTTTTTGAGCTCGTCGCTACCCTCTTTTCCCTTGACGAGAACGATGGTCGCCTTGACTATCTGTCCTCTGACCTCGTCGGGAACGGGGGTTATCGCGCACTCAAGCACGTAGGGCAGCTCCATTATTACGCTTTCGATCTCAAACGGTCCGATACGGTATCCCGACGACTTGATAACGTCGTCGATACGTCCGACGTACCAGAGATAGCCGTCCTCGTCCATCGTTGCCTGGTCTCCTGTGTGATAGAAGCCGTCGTGCCAGACCTCACGAGTCTTGTCCTCGTCGCGGTAGTAACCGATAAAGAGTCCGCAGGGCAGATGCTCCTTGGTTCGAATACAGATCTCTCCGGTGTCACCCATCTTGCACTCGTTGCCGTCCGGATCGAGGATAACAACGTCGTAAAGCGGGCTCGGTCTACCCATAGAACCGATCTTGGGAGTAGACCCTACGAAGTTTGCAATAGAAAGGGTCGTTTCGGTCTGACCGAAGCCCTCCATAATGGTGAGTCCCGTTGCCTTCTTGAACTGATTGAAGACCTCGGGATTGAGCGCCTCGCCCGCCGTCGTGGCGTACTCTATCGACGAAAGATCGTACTTGGAGAGATCCTCCTTGATAAAGAAGCGGTACATAGTCGGCGGTGCACAGAAGGTCGTGATATTGTACTTTGCGAACATCGGCAGAATATCCTCCGAACGGAATCTGTCGAAATCGTAGGTGAAGATCGCCGCCTCGCAGAGCCACTGACCGTACAGCTTACCCCAAAGCGCCTTACCCCAACCGGTATCCGAAATGGTGAAGTGCAGTCCGTCGGGATTGACGTTGTGCCAATGCTTCGCCGTGGGATAGTGACCGAGCGCGTACTTATACGAATGCGTTGCGATTCGGGGATATCCCGTCGTTCCCGACGTAAAGAGCATCAGCATCGGGGCGTCGCCGCAGGGAGTACTTTCGGTGCGATTGTAATGCGAGCTAAAGCGCTCCATCTCAACGTTAAATTCGTTCCAGCCCTCTCTCTTTCCGCCGACGAGTATCTTGAGCATTCCCGGGAACTCTGCGGCTGCCTTCTCTGCTTCGACAGAAACGTCGCCGTCTGCCGTACAGACTATAGCCTTAACGCCTGCCGCCTTGTATCGGTAGGTAAAGTCGTGCTCGACCAGCTGATTCGTTGCCGGAATTGCGATCGCACCTATCTTATGAAGAGCGAGCATACAGAACCAGAACTGATAATGTCTCTTGAGAACGAGCATTACCGTGTCTCCCTTTTTGATGCCGAGAGACTCAAAATAGTTTGCCGTTCTTGCCGAATATTTCTTCAGATCGCCAAAGGTAAATCTGCGGTCGCTCTTGTCGTTACCGACCCACATCATAGCGAGCTTG
>JAZKZA010000050.1:0-6842 GCA_045612445.1 Eubacteriales bacterium
CCGCAGATCCTTGAGCATCTTGAGGCTGTCCTTCAAAAGGCTGATCTTCGATTCGCGGTGGTTTATTATCTTGACCGGCATCTCGGTAAATCTGTATCCCAGCTTCTGCGCCCAGAGTATCGACTCGAAATCGAACGCCCAGCCGTTCACCTCACAGCGCGAAAAGATATTTTTCGCAGCCTCTCCCGAATACGCCTTGCAGCCCGTCTGCGAGTCTGAAAGCTTCAGACCGCCAACCAGACAAAGCACCTTTATGTAGGTCTTGGACGCCAGCTTTCGTGTAAACGTATAACCCTCGTATCCGTCTCGGCTTATGTTTCGCGAGCCGATAACGATGTCGGTCGGCGACGCCTCGAAAATGTCGTATACCCGCTTGACCACCTCGGTACCGTAGGCGAGGTCGGCATCGGTGAACATAACTACGTCTCCCGTTGCCGCAAGCATTGCCGTGCGAACGGCACAGCCCTTGCCTTGGTTCTTCTCGTAGCCGACGACGCGAACGTTCGGCAGACCGAGCGACTCAACTATCTCGGCGCTGTTGTCAAGACTTCCGTCGTTCGAGAAAAGGACCTCGTAGTCCGAAAAGGTCGCCGCCATGTAGTCAGAGACCGTCTTTGCGGTCTCTGCGATTATCGACGCCTCGTTATACATAGGTATGCAGAGTGATATCTTCATTTTTTAATCCTTTTTGTATACTTTTATCTCAAAATCGGCGTTGACCGTCAGACGCTCAAGCCGTGAAAGCCGCTCGAGCGACTCTCGGTTGGTGCGGTAATAATAGGGTGTCATAGCGAACAGATCGGAGATCTGCCCCGGAGACTCAAGGGTGAAATCGTAGGTCAGACGGCTCTCGTTGACCAAACGCAGAGAGGACGGGAGATCGGCGCGCTCGGTGTTGAGCGTTGAGCTGTCGTAGATAGCCTCCTTGAGCGAGAGCAAATGCCTCTCACCCGCCGCCGCGATGACAACAATGCCTCCGTCCTTGAGCACTCGGCAGAACTCGCCCTCAAAGCAGGGAGCAAAAATGTTCGTCACGGCGGAAACGCCGCCCGAGCGTATCGGCATCGCGTTTATCCCCGCAACGGCAAAAAGCGCGTTTTCTATCTTTCTTTTGGCAGCCGCCTCAACGGTCGGCTTCGAAAGGTCGAATCCGACGAGACTGCCTGCCTCTTTTGCTATACGCTGACCGTAATACCCTTCTCCACAGCCCGCGTCGACCACCGCCTTGGCGTCCGAAAAGCGGACCACCGCAGAGGCAACTGCATCTGCCAACGGAGAGTAATGACCGAGAGAGAGGAAATTTCGTCTCGCCCTGACACACTCGGCGGAATCCCCTCCCGTTCCGGGCGCGAGGTTTACGTAGCCCGACGACGAAAAATCCCAAAGATGACGGCGAGGACCGAGACAAAACATACTCTTTCGGTCGTCGGTAACCCTCATCTCAGAGCCGCATCGGGGACAGATGAAATATCTTTCAACGATTTGTTTTCTCAATTTGTCGGGTCTCCTCAGGTCTCGATACGAACCAGAACGGCGTGGAAGGCATATCTGCCGTCAGGCGTGAGGTTCGTGCAGGTCGAAAGGGTGAGTATCTTGCCAAGTCCCATGCCGTCAATACCGGCGTCGAACTTGGACTTTGCCAACAGAGAATTATAGAACGCCGCAAAGGACTCGTCGCTTGAGAAATTGGTCCTGCAGTAGTCGTCCTTGGTGTCAGTCGTGTAGACCGAGAAGAACTTGTAAACGTATACGCCGTCAAGGGTGGCAACAAATATCTCGGCATCGCGGAAGATCGCCGCCGAATCATATGCGGGCAAAAGCTTTGCGAACATCGCGCCCGCTTTCATATTGTGACCGTAGATAACTGTGTTTTTGTTTGCTCCGATCGTCCTGTTGCAAAGATAGTCCATAAAGATCGAGCCCGACGTCGCCGGCGAGAAATCGTACGAAATATTCATGTAGAAGGAGTTCGTCGTGTCGCTCTCTCGGTGGAGCAAGGGATATGAGATGTTCAACGAGGGAATGCTGATAAATCCTATTATATCCTGATTCACTCGCTGGAGCTGCTTGATATTGTCACGGATCAGCTTGAAGCTCTCGCTGTAGATCGGCTTGGAGGTCGTCGTTGCGACGGTCGTCGTGTCGGTCGGAACGGTGGTCTGCTCCGGAGGAAGAGTCGTGGTATCGGTCGGAACGGTCGTGCCCTCAGCGTCAGGCGCGACGGTCTCGGAGGTGTCGCTCACTGTCGTGGTGTCGTTGGGAGATGCAGCGGTGGTGTCATTGGGAGCGTCCGTTCCGGTCTGATAGCCGTTGAAAATAGATTCAAGGGCACTGATGTTGGGGTCTTGGTCGTACTTGTCCTGCTCCGCCTTGGAATTTGCGAAATAGGATATCAGAACGACCGCGCTGACAACGAACGCGGCGATCAAAACGCACAATATAACGTTTAAAACGACCTGCTTGCGACGGGAATCGCCGTCACGAGGGGTCTTGGTTGAGTTTTCAGACATAAATGTACCTGCCTTTCAGAAGGATCACCTTTACATTATACCAGCATAACCGATTTTTTGCAATAGAGAACTAAAGATTGTCATCATAAATTCGCGAAGCCGTCAATATTTATAAAAAATGACGAAAAAAAGCGGCATATAAATGTTGACAAACTCGAATTGATGTGATATAATAACCGAGCGCGGTAAAAAAAGCGCACAAGAGGAATAAGGAGAGATGGCTGAGCTGGTCTAAGGCGCACGATTGGAAATCGTGTGTGGGCTAATACCCCACCGAGGGTTCGAATCCCTCTCTCTCCGCCAAAAACAAAAAACACCGTCATCGACGGTGTTTTTTGTTTTCAGTGAGAGAATTGAGGGAGGCGAACTGAAAGTTGCGGAGCAACTTTGGACAATAAGCGTACGGAACGGGCGCGTTTGTCTGGATCCCTCTCTCTCCGCCAACAAAAAACGCACTTTTGTCTACCGACAAGGGTGCGTTTTTTGAATGATGTTTGCCTTCGGCAAATGATGACGGCTTCGCCTAATGATGTTCGCTTCGCGAATGATGTGTGCCTGACGGCACATTGGGGCAAACATCGCATCATTGCGGAACGAAGTGGAGCAACATCATATTTGCGAAGCAAATGCATCATATCGCCGCAGGCGATGCATCATTTGACATACAAGCGAATTCATGCTATAATAAGACAAAGAAAGGCAGTGGAAAAATGAAAACAGAGTCAAAAAACATATTAACGCGAGAAAACTGTAAAGCAGAGCTTAAGCGATTATCCAAATCAAGGCTAATGCAAGATTCGGTTGTGTTGGCAGTATTACTGTTGATATTTGTTCCACTTTTCCTTTTATCGATGTATTTAGCCAAATATATTTTAATTTTGGGAATTGGTTTTGCTTTGATATGTGCTATTTTCCCTGCTATATTTGTTTATAGAATTATTCAAGATGTGGAGTTCTCAAAAACAATCGAGAAAAATGGCTTTTCAATAGTAAAGGATACAGTATCATGTATTTCTCTCGATGAAGTTCCCAAAAGTTATACCGAAGGACGCCATACAGTTAATGTGATTTGTTTTTCAAAATACGGAAGATGTGTCGCACCTAAAGTAAGGACTCCCTTTGACCTTTCTGCCTCGGGCGATGAATTTTATCTTGTTGTCCTACATAAAAAAGAGGAAATTGTCTTTGCCTATAATTCCACAATGTACGACTGTAACGAATTGGATGTAACTCAATGAAGAATCTTACGGAGTTTCAGACACCTTTTGTTCGTTTTTACCCTCGTTTAGACACCTTTTATCACGTTTAAGACAAAAACAAAAAACACCGTCGATGACGGTGTTTTTTTCTTTTTTCGCCCTTTTATCCCCTTAAATCACTTGACTTTTATCCATTATGTGCTATAATATTCATTGCGTGCGCAACTGTTTCGCGCGCAACAATCTTAACAAGGAGAGACAGCTATGCCAAGTCTTATGAAGCATATAAACGTCATCGGTCGTTGCGGCGGAATGTTCCGCTCCGAGCGGCTGAAGGACACCGACCTTTCGTCCTGCCACACCAGCTATATCCTCTCGATCTGCCACGCCCCCGGCATCTCGCAGGATCAGCTCGCCCGCCGCATCTGCATCAACCGCAGCAACGTCACCCGTCAGCTCACCTATCTTGAGGAGCACGGCTACGTTGAACGCCGTCAGAGCGAATCCGACCGTCGGGTACTGTTGGTCTACCCCACCCAGCGCGCCCTTGATATTCTGCCGACCGTCAAGGCCGTCGTTCGCGAATGGAACGAGTTCATAACCGAGGGCTTTTCCGCCGACGAGCTGGAGCAGCTCGAGGATATGCTTGAGCGTATCGCCCAAAAGGCAAGAGACTACGACCGTCTTACGGGAGGTAACGAATGAGATTCATAATCAGATACCTAAAGCCCTACCGACGCGCGATGTCGGTCGGTCTTGCCATCAAAATGTTCGGAACGCTCATCGAGCTTGCCCTTCCCTACATTCTCGGCTACATACTGAACACCGTTATCGCCTCCGAGGGCAGCATACCTATGATCGTTGCCTGGGGCGGCGCTATGATCGCCTGCGCACTGACGGCGCTCCTTTGTAACGTCAAGGCAAACCGCATGGCGTCCAAGGTCGCCCGCGACGCCTCCGAGAGCATACGTCACGACCTCTTTGAGCGCACTATGACCCTTTCGGGTCGACAGACCGACCGCTTCACCATTCCCTCGCTTGAGTCCCGTATCACGTCGGACACCTATAACGTACACCATTTTATGGGTATGATACAGCGTCTCGGCGTTCGCGCCCCGATGCTGCTGCTCGGCGGTATCGTCATAACTCTGATAATGGACCCCTTCCTTTCGCTCGTTATGCTTGGAACTCTGCCCATCATCTTCGTTTCGGTCTATTTCGTCTCGACCCGCGGCGTACCGCTCTACAAAAGAGTTCAAGCCTCGGTCGACGGAATGATCCGCGTCGTTCGTGAGGACGCGCAGGGTATTCGCGTCATCAAGGCACTCTCGAGATCGGAGCACGAGCACGCCCGCTACGACCGCGTCAACCGCGCCCTCGTTCGCGACGAAAAGCGCGCCAGCCTGACTATGGGAGTCGTCAACCCCATTATGAGTCTGCTTATGAACCTCGGTATCAGCCTCGTCGTGCTCATCGGCGCATACCGCGTTGCCGGCAATCAGTCCGACCCCGGTAACATCGTTGCCTTCACGCAGTATTTCACTATGATCTCGATGGCGATGATGTCTATAACCCGTATCTTCGTTATGTTCACCAAGAGTGCCGCCTCGGCAAACCGTATACAGGAGGTCGTGGACGCCGAGCGCGATCTCGTCGTTGCCTCGCAGGACGACTACCCCGCACACGATGACGAGGACTTCATCGTCTTTGACGGCGTCAGCTTCTCCTACAACGGGACGAAGGACAACCTTCACGACCTGAGCTTCTCTGTCCGCCGCGGCGGAACGCTGGGTATAATCGGCTCGACCGGCTCGGGTAAGACCACCGTCATCAATCTTCTCATGCGCTTTTACGACGTTGACTCGGGCTCGGTCCGCATCGGCGGACGCGACATCCGAACGATCCCCGAGGACGAGCTGCACACTATGTTCGGCGTTGCCCTTCAGAACGACTTCCTATACAACGATACTATCGAAGAAAACATAAAATTCGGTCGCGAGCTGACCCACGACCAGATCGTCGCCGCCGCAAAAACGGCGCAGGCTCACGACTTCATCAGCGACTTTGCCGACGGCTACGGTCACGTCCTCTCGCAAAAGGGAACGAACGTATCGGGCGGTCAGAAGCAGAGGATACTCATCGCCCGCGCCGTTGCGGGCGACCCCGAGATACTGATACTTGACGACAGCTCGTCGGCACTTGATTACAGGACCGACGCCAACCTTCGTCGAGCCATCGCCGAGGATATGGCAGATACCACCTCGGTGGTCGTCGCCCAGCGAGTCAGCTCGGTCATGTCTGCCGACGTCATAATCGTCCTTGAGGAGGGCGAGATGATCGGCATCGGAGACCACGAAAGTCTTATGGAGGGCTGCGAGGTCTACCGCGAGATCGCAAACTCACAGATGGGAGGTGCTTTCGTTGAATAAAGGCGGATTCGGAGGCGGAGGATTCGGTAATCCCCGCGCTCAAGGCAACCCCAACCGCAGCGCTCAAGCTCCAAAGCAGGACGCCAAGACCAAAAGAGGCATAATGATCCGCATACTGCGCTATATGCTTCACTACTGGCCGCTCGTCGTGATCGCCCTTGCCTTCACCCTGCTCTCAAACCAGCTCGCACTGCTGGGACCCACCTACCTCGGCGACGCCCTTGACGCCATAACCAACGAAAACGGCGTCCTGCTCGACGTCGTTCTCAAGTGCTTCTCGGGTATGGTCTTCTGCTACGCCGCGTCGGCGGTGCTGTCCTACGTGCTGACCGTCGTTATGGTCAATCTCAGCCAGAGGATAACCTACACCATGCGCAAGCAGCTCTTCGAAAAGCTCACCACCCTTCCGGTCAGCTATTTCGACACCCACGCCACGGGAGACATCATCAGCCGTATCTCCTACGACATCGACACGGTGAACGCCACCCTCTCGCACGACCTCATTCAGATACTAACGAGCATCTATACCGTCGTCGGCTCACTTTGGTTCATGTATAACATCTCAAAGCCCCTGCTGATAGTCTTCGTCATAACGGTACCGATCACGGTCGTCTTCACCAAGTACAAGTCCAAAAAGATAAGACCCCTGTTTCACAAGCGCTCTCATAAGCTCGGCGAGCTGAACGGCTTTGCCGAGGAGATGC
>JAZKZA010000051.1:0-2977 GCA_045612445.1 Eubacteriales bacterium
GGGCAGGACGAGGCAGTTTCTGCCGTTGCGCGCGCCATAAAGCGCAGCCGTGCAGGTATCTCTTATAAGCGCAAGCCGGTCTCGTTCATTTTTGCGGGACCGACGGGAGTTGGTAAGACCGAGCTTGTAAAAACTCTTGCCGCAGATCTTTTTAATTCGCCCGAAACGCTCATCAGACTCGATATGTCCGAGTTTATGGAAAAGCATTCGGTGTCCAAGATCATCGGCTCGCCTCCCGGATACGTCGGATACGACGAAGCGGGACAGCTGACCGAAAAGATACGTCGCAGACCGTATTCGGTAATTCTTTTTGACGAGATCGAAAAGGCGCATCCCGACGTCCTGAACGTTATGCTCCAGATACTTGACGACGGTCGCATAACCGATTCACACGGAAAGGTAGTCAGCTTTGAAAACACCGTGATCGTTATGACTACGAACGCAGGCTCGGATCGCTCGGCAAGCACCGCAGGCTTTTCGACCGATGCAAAGGCAGACGCCACAAAGCGTACCGACAAGGCTCTTTCAAGCTTCCTGCGCCCCGAGTTTATAAATCGTGTTGACGAGATCATAACCTTCCGTCAGCTCGATGAAAACGATTTTACCAAGATCGCCCGAATAATGCTCGATGAGCTGGTTTCGGTGCTCAAGGAAAAGGATATATTCTTGAGCTATACCGACGACGCCGCAAACCACATCGCCGTTAAGTCGTATTCCTTTAAGTTTGGTGCGAGAAATATGAGACGTTATATTCAGACGAACGTTGAAGACAAGTTGGCAGAGCTTATAATTGCCGATTACGAGAGAAAGATATCGCGAGTCAAGCTGGTCATTCGCAACGGTGAGCTCACGATCATATCAATGTAAGAGAATGAACGGGAAATGGTATTCACTCGACGTATGTGATGTCGAAAAAATACTCAAAACGAATGCCGCCTCGGGGCTGACCCGCAAGGCGGCTCGTTCTCGTGCAAGAAAAAGTGGAGGAAACAGCTTCTTCTTTGTTGGAACGAAGTCTATATCCTCCTGCTTTTTATCTGTCATATCAGATCCCTTGCTGCTGCTTTTGATCGGTGTTGACGTTATCGCTGCGTTGTTTGGCGAGACCACTGTTGCACTTTCAGCCGCAGTCCTTATATTTATAAACGTATTTCTGACCTTTATCGCGTATTTCCGATCGCAACGTATCATTGAATCGATGGCAGGCTTTTCACAGCCGAAGCTTCGGGTCATACGTGACGGAGAGCTTTTTCTTTTCGATTCGAGCGGCATCGTTCCGGGAGACGTTATCCTTCTTTCTGCCGGAGACATACTACCCGCAGACGCAAGACTGATCTCTTCCGCAGGGCTTGAAATGAGCGTTTATACGGGCAAGGACAACGATGCGGTAACCGTATACCCCGACGCAGGGCTTATATACCCTCGCGAAACGGTTGCGAGCTTTTACGAATACAAAAATATGCTGTATGCCGGTTCGGTGGTCGTGAGTGGTGAAGCAAGAGCTATAGTGGTTGAAACGGGGGAAACTAGCTACATAGGTGCGCTTGAGGGCGGCATTTCGCTCAACGAGGCAAACCAAAGATCGGAATATCTGCGCGAGATGAAGAGCTTTTCGAGCAGATACGGGTTCGCGGTGCTTATAATGATACTGCCGTTAACGGTGGCGGGAATACTCTCTTACGGATCAGATCATATACTAAGCACCTTTATGCTGACTCTTTCTTTAGCGGTGTCCTCGCTTGGTGAGCTGATATACGTTATAGGAAACATCAGCACCGGCTCAACGTTACTTGACTGTGCCTTGAAGCGACGCGGATCGGCTATGATACGTTCTGCCGGACGAGCCTCTGTCATTGCAAAGACCGATCGAGTTCTGCTCATCGGCAATGCCTCGGTTACCGATGGAATAAAGCGTGTCTCCGCTATGTACGTCGGAGACAAGGTGCTTCGCGGCCAAGAAATGCTTTGCACAAGTGCCGTACGTTTGTGTGAACGTGGAGCGATGCTGAACCGCACTGCACGCGCCTTCCCGTCAGCAGGAGGAAAAACCATAGCTCTCCCCGGAGGCTTTGACGGTCTTTGCCGCAGGCTTGAGATCGACGAGGAAGCTATAAATATACGATGCACGCCGCTCAGCTTCCTTTACTCGGGCACACGAATGACAGCCTCGCTCAACGACGGCGATCAACGTATCAGTATAATAGCGGCGCAGGACGAATCGATAGTTGACCTTTGCTCCTCGCAGGACGATTCCGGCAATATAATTACGCTCGGAAGCGAACGGAAGCAGGAGATAAAAAAAGCCTTCCGATCGTTTATGGCGGAAGGGCACGAGGCGTTTATCATCATAACGTCTTCGGGAAGCGCTACTGTTTTCAACGGTGTTTTAGCCTTCCGCCCAACCGTTTCTCCCGAAATACCAAAAAGGGTGTCTGAGCTTCGGGCTGCCGGAGTCGAGGTGACTCTCGTGCTTGATAACGAAAGCGTTTCAGACACTTCTACCGCAATACGGTCAGGTATCGTTTCAAGCTCCTCGGAGATAGCTTATTTCTCGCGCTATCATCACATAGGACACACCTTTAACGATATTCCGGAAAACTGCCGTGCAATCCTCGGCTTTTCCGCAAACGATATCCGCGAGTACGTAGTAAAGCTCAAAAGGGCAGGGCATACGGTAAGCGTTTTTGCCACGTCGGCAAGGTCATATCCGGCGTTTGCAGAAGGAGACGTATCGATCACCTGCGACCGTAACGAATACTCGGCTTCGATGACTCGCGATAATGACCGACTCGAGTTAGCTCTGCCGTCGGGCGAAGACAGTAGTCCGGACGGCTCGCAGATAATGCGCTTTTCGTCTGACGTGCTGGTCAAAAGAGCATCTCACAAGGGCGGCGGCGTTGAAGGAATATATAACGCCATTGCCTCGGCAAGGTCGCTCCAGAGAAACCTTGCAAGAGCCGTTGCGTATCTTATGTGC
>JAZKZA010000052.1:0-8418 GCA_045612445.1 Eubacteriales bacterium
GATTAAAGATGTACTTTTCGCCGTCGGGGGCGTTGTAATGCAGACGAACGGCGCGAGCTTTTATAGTGATACCGCGCTCACGCTCGAGATCCATGTTATCAAGGATCTGGTCCTCCATATCTCGCTTTTGGACCGTTTCGGTCGCCTCGAGCAGTCGGTCTGCCAACGTCGATTTGCCGTGATCTATATGTGCTATTATCGAAAAATTACGAATATTTTTCTGTCTTTCGTTCGGCATAGTGCCTCCTAAACATCATAATCGGATATATTATATAATATTTTTCGCAAATTGACAAGAATATTTTTTAAAAAATTTGACCAAACCGCGAAAAACGGCGAGCCTTGCTCGCCGTTTTTGTTAACTGAAACTTTCGATTAGCCTTTCAAGCTCCTCTCGCGAGAAGACCTCGATGCCGAGGGCAAGTTTGTCCTGCTCCGATCTTGGCAGGGTAATGATCGGGAGGTCCACCGTCCCGATAAGCTGACCGTCGGCATCGAAAATACCGATCCTCTGCTCGTGCTCGCGTAAAAGGTATACGATCTCGGCGGATGCAACGGCGTTGGTCGACGGGGCTTCGTCGGGGACGGTAATTGGGGCAGCACTTTCTTGAGGGGAGGTGAATATCAAAATGCCGACAGCGGTCAGTGCGACGGCGGCAACGGTAATGCAGATCGCGCAGGTCAGTCGTTTCTTTTCATATAAAGTCATACGTTTATCTCTTTTCTCTGAACTGTAAACTTATTTTCTCTCAAGTCTAAAATAATAACCGCCAAAGGGGTCAATAATAAAGGTGAAATTTTCGGAAGTTTTGGGGATAAATATGAAAAGAAGATGTTGCAAGACCAGCGCAGAGCAGAGAAGGTATTTGAGACGGCGCGCACTGAAAACGGCACTTGTCGTTGTTTCCGTTGTCGTTATTCTCGGCTTGAGTGCGGTATCGGCGTTTGCGCTTTACGTTGGAAACAACGTCAAAACGCAGATAGACCTGAGCCTTTTTGAAGGGGCGGGGAGCGACACCGTGACCCGTCTTTACTATTTTGACGCCGAGGGGAACGCCATTGAGCTGACCGATCAGAGGCTTTACGGCTCACAGGTGACGGTGTACACCTCGCTTGACCGCATACCCGAGAGCCTGATCAACGCCTTTGTTGCCATTGAGGATAAGAGATTTTATTCACATCACGGAGTGGATTGGCTTCGCACGGCGGCGGCAGGAGTGAATTATATATTCAAGGGAAAAAGCTCGTTCGGGGGCTCGACCATCACGCAGCAGCTGATAAAAAACGTCACGGGAAGCGACGAGGTGGCAATTTCGCGAAAGCTGCAGGAGATATTCTACGCTCTTGATCTTGAAGAAAAGCTGGAAAAGGACGAGATACTTGAGCTGTATCTCAACATAGTTAATCTCTCGCAGGGGTGCTACGGAGTTGGCTCGGCGGCGGAAAAATACTTTTCCAAGTCGGTATCCGAGCTGTCGCTTGTCGAGTCTGCCGCAATTGCGGCGATCACTAAAAACCCTTCCTACTACGACCCGATAAGACACCCCGAGAATAATCGCGACCGCCGAGACGTTATACTGTCTCAAATGCTGGAGCAGGGGTATATAACCGAGCAGGAGTTTGCATCGGCGTACGGGCGGCAGCTTGAGCTTAATATAAGCCGCGAGGCGAGCGGAATAAATTCGTGGTATACCGATATGGTCATCGAGGACGTCATTTCGGCTCTTATGAACGAGCTGGGGTATACTCGCGCGGCGGCGTCCTATCTGGTCTACAACGGCGGGCTTCGTATATACACGTCGCAGGACCCGTCGGTCCAGCAGTCGGTCGAGGACTATTATGCCGACGAGGAAAACTTCCCAGCAGACGACCGCGAGTCGGGTCAGAGCGGTATCATAGTCATAGACCCGACCGACGGCGATATTCTCGGCGTTGCCGGAGCTATCGGAGACAAGACGGCAAACCGCATACAAAGCTACGCCACCGACACCAAGCGCCCGTCAGGTTCTGTCATCAAGCCGCTGTCGGTCTACGCGCCGGCGCTCGAGGAGGGAATATTGACCTGGGCGAGCGTTTACGACGACGTTCCGGTCGAGTTCCTTGAGAATAACGGTAAAACGGTCGCATGGCCGAATAATGCGACCAACACCTTCGTCGGACTGACCAACGTAAAGTACGCGCTCCAGGAATCGCTGAACACGGTTGCTGTGAAGGCGCTTTACGAGCTTGGCGAGGAGATATCTTACGATTACCTTTTGAACCGATTCGGCATCGAAAGCCTTACGCCGAGCGATTGCGATACTGCGCCGCTGGCGCTCGGTCAGCAGACCTATGGCGTGACTCTTCGCGAGATAACGGCGGCGTACACGGCGTTTGCAAACGGGGGCATGGCATACAGGGCGCGGTCGTACGTTGCGGTCATGACCAAGAGCGGCGACGTACTGCTCGACAACACGTCGGTGGGCGAGAGGGTGATCAGCGAGGGTAACGCCGCCGTTATGACCAAGCTTTTGCAGAACGTGGTCGAGCTTGGAAGCACATCGGTCACGGTCACGTTGAGGGAAAGCGTTGATGTCGCCGCCAAGACGGGTACGACCCAGAACAGCTGTGACCGTTGGTTCGTGGGGTATACTCCGTATTACGTTTGCGGCGTCTGGTACGGTCACGAGTATCCGTCGACCCTGCCGCAAAGCACCCTGCGCATCTGCTCGACCGTTTGGAACGACGTTATGACCGAGCTTCATTCGGGGTTCGTTGAGTCGGGCGAGGTGAAAAGATTTGAAGTGCCGGAAAACGTCATACGGGCGTCGTATTGTATGGATTCGGGTAAGCTGATGACGGCGTCCTGCCTGATCGATGCACGCGGAGACCGTGAGGAGATCGGATGGTTCGTGGACGGAACACAACCTAAAAGCTTTTGCGAGTGCCACGTTACCGTGAGGTACGACATTTTCGGAGAGGGGGTCGCGCTCGACGGTTGCCGCCCCTACAGGTGTGTGTCGGTCGGTATGATACGGGTCGAGCGAAGCTTTCCCGTAGAGGTAACGGTGAAGGACGCGCAGTACGTTTGGCGAGAGCTTGACGCCTCGCTCCCGCCGAGCTCGGACGACGGTTCTCCCTTCTTTGCGGCGATCCTCGAGGAGGGGGAGTACTGCGGAGTGAGCGACGCCGAACGACAGTTCAACAGCGGTTGTCGTGACCACGCCGCTGACTCATATTTGCTTTTTTCGAGGAAACGCGATTGAAGAGATAAAAAACACTTGACAATTTATCTCCAAGGTTGTATACTATTAGCAATAGCTATGGAGGTATATTTTTAATGAAAAAGGTAAGAATCATCTCAATGCTTCTCGCATTGGTTACAGTCCTTCTCTTTTCGACGTCCTGTACGGTCATAACCGTGTCGTCCAGCAAGGAGACGGAGGCAACGAAGGACACATATCCCAATCATATGAACGTTTCTATCGTCGTTTATTCTTGCGTCACCAAGGATTCGAACGGCAACTATATCAAACTTGAGAACGAAGAGGATTGGACTCCCATCATTGGTGCTCCGGTCGATGAATCTCAGGGTATGACCGGTCTTTCGGTCGGATATGACGACGGTGAGATCATCAACCCCAGAATCGTGCTTGAGCAGCTTGCCAAGGTCCGCAAGGCAACCTTGACCTTCGCCGGAAACAATATCGACACCATCAAGATGAACGGAACGACCCACAGAACCGCCAGCGTGGTCAACACCTCCCGTAAGGGAACTGTCAAGGAAGATCCCTCGGATGCGGACTCGGCAGATCTTGCGGTATACTATATCGACATGGTCATGTGGGAGTGGAAGGTCAACGGAGTTGTCGTTGAAAACGTTTCCTCCGCCGAGATCAAGGACGGCGACTCGATCGTTCTTACTCTGATCCTCGATAATACCACCAAGGAAGAGAACTATAAGCTCATTTCGGAGTATAACGCCGAAAACGGCATTGAGTGAGAATTAAAAATAAAAGAACGGCAGACGAATTTCGTCTGCCGTTCTTTTATTTTTTATCGGAGCGCATTTTAAGGCTAAAGGTCAGCACAGACAGTGCAAAAACACCGATCGCCCAGGCTGCGCTGACAGTAAGGTGTGCGGCAAGGTCTTGAGATCCGCCGACGTACAGCGATCTGGCGAGATCGACCGAATGTGAAAAGGGAAGCACGCGGCAAACGATGCCGAAGAGGTTGTCCTCGGGGATCATACCGACGTCAAACCAAATACCTCCGAGCATTCCGCAGAGCGAAATGATTATCGAGGAGCAGGGAGGCGCGGATTTTTCGCCGAAAAGTGTTCCGAAAAGTATGCCCACGCCTATGAAAAACAGTGCGCAGGGGAGAAGAGATGCCGCGGATGCCAGCGCACCGAGAGCGTCAAAGCTCTCTCCGTCGATAGCTCCGATGAGCCCTCCTGCCAAAAAGCAGATGACCAGTTGACCGACAGACATAACTATCAGCGGAAGAAGGTATCCCGCGATAAAATCAAAGGCGGTCATTGGGGAGGAGAAAAGTCGGGTCAAAAACGCGTCCGAACGGTCCTTTGAGACCGAAAGGGTTGCAAAGAGCATAATGAACGAAAGTCCGAAAACGGCGATTCCGGGCGTCAGACTTTTTATCTGAAAGATCGTCAGTCCTGCCTCCGCAGGTATTATCGAGTTTATCGCTGTCATAACGACCAGCATGACCAGCGGAAATCCGAGACAGAAGATATAGCTCAGCGGGTCGCGAAGCAGCTCTTTAAGATTTCTTTTTGCAAAAGCTAATGTCCTCATTTTACGTCACCTCTTTGTGCGATCTTGACAAATGCGTCCTCAAGACTGTCCGTCGAGGTGAGTGCCTTAAGCTCAGCAGCCGTTCCAACAGCTTTGACGTTGCCGTCGACCATAACGGCGATGCGGTCGCAGAGAGCCTCTGCCTCCTCAAGATAATGGGTGGTCAGAATAACGGTGCGCTTGCCCTTCATCTCCTCGATCGTTCGCCAAAGCTCGCGGCGGGCAAGTACGTCGAGACCGAGTGTCGGCTCGTCAAGAAAAAGCACACGGGGGTCGCTTATCATCGCCATAGCGATGCTCAAACGGCGTTGCCAGCCGCCCGAGAGCAGCTTTGCGCGTCGTTGCTCGACCTCGCCGAGCGAATACTCTTTTATTATTTTACTCGCTCTTTCCTTGGCTTCCGACCTGACGTATCCGTAGACCTCTGCCATAAATTCAAGGTTTTCTCGAACGGTGAGGTTAGGAGCGACCGACGTTTCCTGAGGCGAGACGGCAATGCTCGACTTAACGAGCTCCGCCTCGGTGAGAATACTGTGACCGTTCACCCACGCCTCGCCGTCGCTCGGACGAGAAAGGCAGGAGAGCATACGTATGGTCGTAGTTTTTCCGGCGCCGTTTACGCCGAGAAGACCAAAAAGCTCGCCCTCGGCGACCTCAAGGTCGATCCCGTTGACCGCGACCTTCTTGCCAAAGCTCTTTTTGAGTCCTTTAAGCTTTATCGCCGTCATTTTTTACCTCTTTGCCGGTTTGTATCAGCATAGTTGCCGTTATCTGCTGAAGTATTTTTTCAACCTGGTTGCTGGGCGGTATACCGATACCGCTTTCGGGGTGGGCAAGTAGAACGAGCGTGTCACCCGACTTGATCCCCAGCGTATCGCGAACTGCCTTGGGAATGACGATCTGACCCTTTTCGCCAACCGTAACGCTTCCCATATATCCGCCAATGCTTTTATTGTCAGACATAGTTGTGATCCTCCAATTAGTATGATTTGTATAACTAATCATACCACGTTGTCCCATTAAAGTCAAGGGAGAAAGATTATTTTTTTGAAAAATCCGTTTTTGATTGCAAAAGAGCAAAAGATGTGTTATAATTACTTTAATTAATGTTTTCATGATCGGAGAGCCAAATGAAAAACTATAAGATCGATACTAAATGTGTTCAGTCGGGTTACGTTCCCGGAAACGGTGAGGCGCGCGTTCTGCCCATTTATCAGAGCACGACATTTAAATATGAGAGCGCGGACAACGTTGGTGACCTTTTTGATATGAAGGCAGAGGGTCATATGTATTCCCGCATATCTAACCCCACGTCGGATTGCGTTGAGCGAAAGATCGCAGACCTTGAAGGTGGCTCTGCCGCAATGCTGACCTCGTCGGGTCAGTCAGCAAACCTTATAGCCGTTCTGAATATCACCTCGGCAGGTCAGAACATAATCGCTATGTCGGGCGTTTACGGAGGAACTGTAAACCTCTTTGCCGTCACCCTCAAAAGGCTCGGCATCGAGACCCGCTTTGTAACTCCCGAAATGACCGACGAGCAGATCGAGGAGCTGATCGACGATAACACGAGACTCTTCTTCGGTGAGACTATCGCAAACCCGGCGCTGGTCGTTTTCGATATCGAGCGCTATGCAAATCTTGCGCATAAGCACGGAATACCGTTGTTCGTTGACAATACCTTTGCAACGCCGGTGCTCTGCCGCCCCATCGAGTGGGGAGCTGATATAGTTATACATTCCACCACCAAGTATATGGACGGACACGCGTCGGTCGTCGGCGGTTGTATCGTTGACGGCGGTAAGTTTGACTGGACGAACGGTAAGTATCCCGAGTTCACCACGCCCGACGAGTCGTATCACGGAGCAATATACGTTGATAACTTCGGGGTCGACAAGGCCTTTATCTTCAAGGCTCGCGAGCAGCTGATGAGAGACTTTGGCGTTCCGCTCCAGCCGATAAGCTGCTTTATTCTGAATCTCGGACTTGAGTCGCTCCACCTTCGCATAATGAGACACAGTGAAAACGCGATGAAGGTCGCAAAGTATCTTGAGTCGCACGAGAAGGTCACCTGGGTCAACTATCCCGGACTTGAGGGCAACTCGCAGTACGAGCTGGCTTGTAAGTATCTTCCCAAGGGCGCGTCGGGAGTTATCTCGTTTGGCGTCAAGGGGGGCAGACGTGCCGCGGTGCGCTTTATGGATTCGCTTGAGCTGGCGGCTATCGTCGTTCACGTTGCCGACGCCCGCACCTCGGTGCTCCACCCCGCAAGTACGACCCACCGTCAGCTGACCGACGAGCAGCTGGTCGCCGGAGGTATCACCCCCGACCTCGTTCGCTTCTCTGTTGGGATCGAGGACGTTGAGGATATAATCGCCGACCTTGAGCAGGCACTGGAGAACGCATAATGCCGATAAAGATACCAAACCTTTTGCCGGCGACCCAGACCCTGCTTGAAGAGAACATCTTCGTTATGACCGAGACCCGAGCTATAACGCAGGACATTCGCCCGCTTCATATTCTGATGCTCAACCTTATGCCGAAGAAGATAGACACCGAAACTCAGATCGCGCGTCTTCTCGGAAACTCGCCGCTTCAGGTCGACCTGACTCTGCTTCAAACGGCAACACATAAGGCAAAGCATACGTCTGCCGAGCATATGCTGGCATTCTATAATACCTTTGACGAGGTAAAGGACCGTCGCTTTGACGGAATGATAATCACCGGCGCACCCGTCGAGCAGATGGAGTTCGAGGAGGTCGAGTATTGGGACGAGCTCTGTGAGATAATGGAGTGGAGCAAGACCCACGTGACCAGCACCTTCCATATCTGCTGGGGCGCGCAGGCAGGACTCAAGTATCACTTTGGCGTGAACAAATATCCGCTTGAAAAGAAGCTGTTTGGAGTCTTCCCTCATCAGGCAGACTATAAACGTTCTATCCTTTTGCGCGGATTCGACGATACCTTTATGGTCCCTCACTCAAGACACACGACGGTCAAGCGTGAGGAGATCGAGGCGATCCCGCAGCTGAAGATACTTGCCAGCTCGCCCGAGGCGGGAGTTTATATCGTCACGACCGAGAAGGGAAGACAGATCTTCGTCACGGGACACTCGGAGTACGACTCCGTAACACTCAAGGCGGAATACGAGCGCGATAAAAACGCGGGTCTGCCGATAGAGATACCGAAAAACTATTTCCCGAACGACGACGACACGCTCGACCCGATCGTTTCGTGGAGATCGTGCGCCAACTTGCTGTATACGAACTGGCTCAACTATTTCGTATATCAGACGACACCGTATAATATTGATGAGATCAACTAAACGTATACCCCCGAACACAAAGCGTTCGGGGGTATACGTTTAGTTTAGCTTAAAACGGTGAAATGTTAAACAAAAACAAAAAAGGAACTTTGATATCAAAGTTCCTTTTTTGTGCGAAGAAGCGCACAAACGGTGCGCAAGTGGGGGTAAAAACGCAGAAACGGTGCGTAATTTTATGATCCATATGCACCTAACAATGACAATAGCGCTTGAATAATACCGAATATAAACAATGCTACAGAAACAAAGAGTAAACTACTGCCTATTTTACTGTTTTTGGATTTGAAATGCTTTCCA
>JAZKZA010000053.1:0-3901 GCA_045612445.1 Eubacteriales bacterium
CGGCTCCCATGACCACCGCAAGGCAGTCTCCGTCAAGCTCGGTCGACAGAACGCTCGCGAGCTCCTCGATACCAGCCACCGCGGTTGCCTTATCCCCGATGGCCGCGGCAAGCTTTACAGAATCAACACCGAATTCGTCCCGCTCTCGGGCGGCGTATATCGGCGTTAGGATCACCCGATCAGCCTCTGACAGTGAGCTTACAAAGTCATCGAACAGCGCCACCGTTCTTGAATACGTATGCGGCTGGAACACACAAACCAACCGTTTGCCCCGACACAACCGACGTGCCCCCTCAAGGGTTGCGGCAATCTCGGTCGGGTGGTGTCCGTAGTCGTCGTACACTTCACAACCCGAAAGACTTCCCTTCAGCTCCATTCTCCGTCCCGCGCCTCCGAAGCGCCCCAGACCCTCGGCTATCTTTTCGGGAGAGATGCCCGAAAGATACGCCACGGCGGCACTCGCCAGCGCGTTATAAACGCTATGCTTACCTGTTGTTTTCAGCTCAACACGGCAAAGCGTCTCTCCCCCCTTGCAAAGGTAAAAGCTGGGATACACTCCGTCAAGGTCAAGCTTTTCAGCTCTGAACTCGGCGTTTGATCCAAGTCCGAACGAAACCTTGTGTCCCCGATAATCTTCTATCGCCGCGACAACGTTTTTGTCGTCCGAATTATAGACGACCGTTCCGTTTTCGCCCGTCAGCGCGGCAAACCGTCCGTAAGACTCGATAACTCGGTCAAGAGTTCCGAACCAGTCGACGTGCTCAAGCTCAACGTTAAGTATCACTGCCGTGGTGGGGTTAAAATCAAGGAAGGAATCCATATATTCGCAGGCCTCGAAAATAAAATCGTCGCCCTTTCCTATCCTATAATATCCTCCCATCGGCGCGTAGGTCGCTCCCGAAACGACTGTCGGGTCGGCCCCCGCCGTCATGAATATCTCGGCGCACATAGACGTGCAGGTACTCTTACCGTGCATTCCCGCGATACCGAGACGGTTTTTACGGGATGTCATAATGAACCCCAGATAGTCTGCCCTCGAGATCAACGGAAGCCCTCTTCTCTTTGCCTCAAGGTATTCGGGATTTGACGGGTCTATCGCAACTGTATAGACCACCGCCTCGTATTTCTCAAGATTTTTGGCATCGTGACCGTAAAATACCTCGATACCCGATGAGCACAGCTTACGTGTCAACACCGTTTCCGCCCTGTCCGAGCCCCCAACGCGATATCCAGCCTGCTTTGATATCTCGGCCAACGAGGACATACTCACCCCGCCGATACCTATAAAATACAGTCCCTCAACGCCCTTCAGCATCTCGCCGATTGTATGAGCTCCGTAGTGTGTGTTCTCTGTTGCCATTAGACAGACCTTCCGTTCAAATCTTTATGGAAAAATTATGCCGCTTCACAAAAAAATAGCATAGCCATTGAATAATCATCACAATTAGATTCTATAATATAATCGATCAAAACATTTACGTTATGACAAGGAGAATTCATCATGGAAATCACTGATATCAAAGTCAGAAAGCTTTTTGAAGACGGCCCAATGAAGGCAATAGTCTCAGTCACGTTCGACCATCAGCTTGCCGTCCACGACATCAAGGTAATCAATGCTCGTGACAAATTCTTTATCGTTATGCCCAGCCGAAAGAATCCCGATGAGACCTTCCGCGACATCGTCCACCCGATCAACGCACAGTTCAGATGTCAGCTTGAGGCGTCGGTCATAGCCGCCTACGAGTCCGAGCTTGCCGCTCAAGCCATCACGGCAGAAGCCGTGCCTGTCGAGGAGTCGGTCTGAAGAGAAGTCTTGACCGACTTCTCTTTTTTATTTACAGTTGTCTGTACGACGTCAATATGCTTCCCTTATGAATACTCACGTTGCCGAACGACGCGTCCGCCGCGCCGATGCTTCCGGGGTTCATAACGTGAAGCTCTTTTTTTATCTGCACTCCGCCAAACGTCTCGCCAACGCGATAGGTACGGGTCATGGGGATATGCGTATGTCCGAAAAGAGCCACGTCCGCACCAAGCTCGGCAGCTCGCGCTACGAACGTCTCGTGTCCGCTCTTGACCGAATACCTGTGTCCGTGAGCGGCGAATATTTTTATCCCGCAGAGCTCGACCAGTATCTCGTCTTCAACTCGGTCGGCAGAAAAGAGGTCGCAGTTTCCCGAAACACGATAGAGAGGCACGCCTCCGAGGTCTATCCACGCCAGATCTCGCAGACCGTCTCCAAGAAAGAAAACGGCGGTCGGAGATACGGCAGGACGGCGTAAGACCTCCTCTATTCTTTCGCCGTGACCGTGCGAATCAGAAAAAACCAAAATATCCATACGTCCTCGCGCTTTAATTGTTTATAACATTATATCACGAAACACGATTTTTGTCTATCGATATTCTGAAATTCACTATATTTTTTTTTGCGCATATACTGACGTTGAGGCAAAAAACACCTTTTACGGAGGAAAATCGTATGCAACTTGACAAAAACGCCATAGCAATGCTTCTCTCGCTCGACGACGCAAGACTAATGTTCATCATTAACCACATGGCGGCAAGCGTTGGTATAGACACCGAATATTTCGGATTAAAGCAACAGGACATAGCAACGGTCCGCCAAAAGCTATCGTCCTTGACCGAAGCCGACCTCGCCGAAGCCCAACGCCAGATAAACGCGAAAGGCGGAAGATAAAATGGCGGACGAAAACCAGACCCCAAAGAGCCCACCTGATCTTTCGGGGATCATAAATATGCTATCCGGAAATCCCGAGCTTATGAAAATGGCATCGGGTATTCTTTCCGGCTTGCCTAAATCCGCTCCTCCCGAGCCAACTGCACCGCAAAATGTTGACTCTCCGCCACCTCCCGAGTTCGACCCCTCTCTGTTTGCAAAAACCGTCGCCCCGCTGCTTTCAGGGCAGTCTCCGTTCACTTCTTCAAAAAGGACCTCGCCAAACGACGAGCGCAGATGTGCGTTGCTCAAGGCGTTGCGCCCATATCTCTCTCCCGAACGCCGCGATGCCGTGGATCAGATGCTGAAGTTCAGCAAGCTGACCGACCTTCTCCGAGCGTTCGATCACTCGCAACAAGGAGGTACAAATGTATAACAGACAATACGGTCAACGCCGACCGCCAAGTCCTCCTCAAAACTATTCCGGCAATGCTTTTTATCGAGTTCCGCCATCCGAGATATCCGTATCGCCTCTCGACGAGCCGAATGAGGTGATTCAGCAGACAAACGATATCGCGTTTGTCGTGCAGGAAGAGGAGCGTCACGACCAACGCGACATCGAATCACCTCCCGAAATACCGTCCGCAAAGCACTCTCTCCCCATGTTCGGCGGAAAGCTTTTCCCGCGCGGACTTGGAAGTGAGGAGCTGCTCATTCTCGCTCTGATACTCATGACCTCTCAAAGCGAGGATCAGAACGACATTCTTCTCTATCTTATTTTACTTTTGTTTTGTTGACAAATCGCGATTTTAATGGTATCATATACTTAACGAAAAACTTTGTAAAAAGGAACGAAAATTGAAAAAGGTAGAATTATATACTGACGGCGCGTGCCGCGGGAATCCCGGCGTTGGAGGCTGGGGAGCAATACTGGTATACGCCGGACACGAGCGCGAGCTTTCGGGCGGCGAAAAGGAAACGACCAATAACCGAATGGAGCTGACGGCAGTGATCGAGGGATTGTCTGCCCTCAAGGAAAGCTGTGAGGTCACGCTTTACACCGATTCAAAATACGTCTGCGATGCGATAAATCAAGGATGGGCAGAGAGCTGGAAGCGCCGAGGCTGGATAAAGGCGGACAAAAAGCCGGCTCTCAACTCCGATCTTTGGGAAAAGCTGCTGACCCTGCTCTCCCGTCACAAGGTCGAGCTTATCTGGGTCAAG
>JAZKZA010000054.1:0-8225 GCA_045612445.1 Eubacteriales bacterium
CGGGGATCTGCTTGAGGTCGATGCGAGGAGAATCGATGTGAGCGGCAGTGATACGGATACCGTTGTTGATATCCTCCGTACCGATGGCAAACAGATAGATGTTCTTGCCGCGGTTGTTGTAATAGAACTTGTCGCCTGCCTTCATGGGCATGCCAAAGCTGTAGGGACGATAGCCCGCCGCCTCAGCGCGAGCGACAGACTCAACGACAGCCTCTCTCTCGGTCTTTGCGGCGTCGAGGAATTTTACGTAATCGGTGGCGTAGGCGTAAGCCGCGTCAGCTCGATCGGTATCTTTGTAGAAGTTTCTCTTTTTGTAGTTCAGTTCCATTGTAGTTTACCTTCCTTTGTATGTTTAGTAGTATAGTCTTTCATATATAGCGACCGCCTCGCGAACTCGGCGGACGTAATTTCGGGTCTCGGCAAAGGGAATGTCTTTCAACGTTTTGCCATCGTCGCTGTATCTTTCGTCTGCAAGCCAGGAGCGAACGTTACCAAGGCCTGCGTTGTACGCCGCGACAGCTGTGTCCATATCGCCGAACATACTGTACAGATATGCGAGATATTTAGTGCCTACCATAATGTTTCTCGCGGGAGAGAGCATCTGCTCTGCAAGTGCAACGTCACCGGTCATATCCTCGAATGCCTCGGCGGTCAACTGCATAAGACCGTAGGCATCGGCACTTGATCTTGCATCGGGGTCAAAATTGCTTTCGACCTTTATGACGGCGAAGACGTATTTTTCCGGTATACCGTAGAGCTTTGCGGCGGCGCGAACCTCCTCGGCATAGCCTTGAGGGTGGGATGCGCGCTCGACCGCGGTCATTATGCCGTCGTAGATGAACCCAACGGATACAGCTATCACCAGCGCTATGGCAATGGCAAGCGTTATATTTTTTTTGCGATTCATGTGAGTTTCTCCAAGCGGTCAACGATCTGTTCAAAGCCTTCTTTTAGGTCGGACAGATCGGAGTTGTTATAAACGGTAAGGTCGGCGCGATAGGTGTAAAATTCGTCGCCGGGCTGCGACGCCGCTCTTGCTATAGCTCCGTCTCTGTCGAGTCGGTCACGCGACACTATGCGTTCGATACGCTTTTCGCGTTCGGCAAGTACGGCGACCGTGAGGTCACACATCCCGTCAAATCCCGATTCAAAAAGCAGCGGTACGTCAAGACAGACGGAAGAGCATCCCGAAAGCTCAAGCTCGTCGATCATAGCAAGCATTTTTTCACGAACGAAGGCGTGAGTTATACGGTTGAGATTTTCGCGCTCCTCCTCGGCATTGGGGGCAAAGACCTTTGATGCCAGCGCACGTCGGTCAAGACAGCCGCTGTCGGTCAAGATATCAGCGCCGAAGTGCTCGACCAAGGCATCAAGACAGGGGGAGGGAGGCGTTAAAAGCTGATGATATACCTCGTCGGCGTTTATGCAAGGTATGCCGGAGGCGATCAGCATCGAACAGAGCGCACCCTTGCCCGCACCTGTCGGTCCGGTGATTCCTATTATCTTCATTTTGAAGCACCCGATGCCTTTTTGTGCGATTTCTTCTTTTTGACCGAGTATCCAAAGCTGCCAAGCTTTTTGCCGAGCGCAAAGTATTCTCCGTGAGCGAAGGCAACGAGCCCCGCCTTGTCAAGACAAAGCTTACCGTTCCGGTCGATCAGCTCCTCGTCGATATCGATGGCAACGATCTCGGCGATGAACATATCGTGGCTGCCTAACGGAACGATCTCCTTGACCCGACACTCGATGGAGAGGGGAGACTCGGCGATCAGCGGGCAGGATAGCTTGCTGGAGGGGGCGGCGGTCAGTCCGCAACGGGCAAACTTGTCCACCTTAGCTCCGGTGTAAACTCCGCACCAGTCGGCGTGACGTACCAGCTCTTCGGTGGTCAGATTTATAATGAACTCTCCGCTTTCCTTTATGAGGTTATACGAGTGTCGCTTGGGGCGAACCGAGATATAGGTGGTTGCGGGCTGGGTCGCCAGCGTTCCGCACCAAGCAACGGTTATGATATTCGGTTTTTCAGCGCTTCCGCAGCTGACCATTACGGGCGGCACGGGAGCTAAGAGCGCCCCGCCGTTCCAAACCGTTTTACCCATCGTTTTACCCCTTCAAAATCAAATATAATAGTATTATTACAATAGTATATCACAGTTGTCGTTTTTTTGCAATAGCGACGCCGAGCATTATTTGAAAAATACGGTTGCAATTTCTTTAAATACATAGTATAATAGAGTTAGATAATTACGAGGAGGTGTGGGAATGAAGTATAAGACCCTGCTTTTTGATGCCGACGACACTCTGCTCGACTTTCACCGAGCCGAGAGCGCCGCGCTGACCGATACGTTAACAAAGCACGGCTTGCCCTGTACACCTGATATAATACGAATTTACAGCGAGATAAACGACTCGCTCTGGAAGGCGCTTGAACGGGGAGAGATCGAGAAGGATAAGCTTCGTGTAGTGCGCTTTGAGCGCTTTTGCGAGGAGCTTGGATTTTCGGCAGATCCCAATGGTCTGGCTCAAACCTATATGGAGTGTCTTTCGACCAAGCCGTACGTCTTTGACGGTGCGATCGAGCTTTGTCGCGAGCTTTCGAAGCATTACCGTATGTATATCGTGACCAATGGACTCAAGACGATACAGACCCGCCGCTTTAAGCAGTCCGGACTCGCGCCGTATTTTGAAAAAAGCTTTATTTCGGAGGATTCCGGCTTTGAAAAGCCGGACACTCGTTACTTTGAGTGGGCAGCGTCACAGATCCCCGAGTTTGACCCCGATACCACCCTTGTGATAGGAGATTCGTTGACCTCCGATATGAGGGGAGGAATAGATTTCGGACTCGATACCTGTTGGTATAACCCTAAACAAAAGACCGCGCCTCAAAACCTTGAGCTGACCTATACGGTTCACGGCTTTGACGAGCTGGGTCGTCTTCTGATGCCGCTATGAATAAGCTTGAACGTCTTTCGCTCACGTACCGTGAGAAGGGAATAAGATACAGTGAAAACGAGCCGCTTTCGGCGTATTCCACCTTTCGCGTGGGTGGCGCGGCGGCGATGCTCGTTCGTCCGTCGTCTGCCGATGAGCTTGTTTTTGCCGTTGAAGCATCCAAAGGGGCAGGGGTGAGATCGGTTGTCGTCGGCAACGGAAGCAACCTGCTTTTTGCCGATGCCGGCTTTGACGGAGCGGTCATCGTAACGACCGATATGAGTCGTGTAAACGTAAACGGAAATCGGATCACGGCGGACTGCGGCGTGTCCTTTACTCGTCTTGCAATGCTCGCACGCGACGCCGGACTTTCGGGGCTGGAGTTTGCCTACGGCATTCCCGGAACTGTCGGGGGAGCTGTTTTTATGAACGCGGGGGCGTACGGTGGTGAGACATCGCAGGTGCTTGTTGAAAGCCGCGTTTACGACGGAGAGTCTGTCAAGACCTACGACCTTGATTCGCATAAGCTCTCTTACAGACACAGTACCTTTGCGGATAACGGCGGACTGACCGTTCTCGAATCGACGTTTGAGCTGATACCCGGAGACCGAGCTGAAATATCAGAGAAAATGAGTTCATTTATGGCGGCAAGACGTGAAAAGCAGCCGCTTGAGTTCCCGAGCGCGGGAAGCACGTTTAAGCGCCCTCCTAATAATTTTGCCGGAAAGTTGATCGAGGAATCGGGGCTGAAGGGGTTTACTGTCGGCGGAGCGCAGGTCTCTGAAAAGCATGCCGGGTTTGTTGTAAACCGCGGCGGCGCAACTGCCGACGATATACTAAAGCTTATATCTCACGTTAAGGATACAGTTTTGAAGGATCATAATATACTGCTCGAATGTGAGGTAAAATATATCTGTTAACTCAGGAGAAACAATGTCGTTTTCATACGAAACAAAAATAGAGCTGATGAGCCTCACACCGCAGAAAAAGTGCTGTCGACGTGCGCTTGCGGCGGGTCTTTTGTTCGACGCCGATGCCGATGGGGATAATAGAGTCCTCGCCACCTTTTCGTCGGTCGAGATCGCAAGCTATGCCCAGCGAGTGATAGCTGGGGCGTTTGGTCAGTCGACCGTAAAGCAACCGCCTGTGTCAGTGGGAAAGGGTGCGCTTGATCTTGCCGTCTGCTCGTCGGACGTTGCAAGGATAGTTGGCAGAGTTCCGGGGGAGTGCGCCGAATGTGCGGTGTCCTTTTTGCGCGGATTGCTGATCTCGTTGTCAAGTCTGACCGATCCCGAAAAGCAATACCATTTTGAGATGGTTTTGCGACATACCGAGCGTATCGTAGAGCTTTCCGATTTCCTTACCGAGCAGTTTGGCAGACCCTTGACGGTCGACCGCAAGAGAGGAATTGGGTTGGTGTATAAAAACAGCTCGTCGATCGAGGATATGCTTTCGGCAACCGGCGCGATGCAGGCGTATTTTGATTTTTTGAACAAAAAGATAGAGCGAGATCTCAGAAACAACGCGAACCGGTCGACGAACTGCGAAACTCGAAACATAGCCCGCGCCGTCTCGGCTTCAAAAAAGCAAATAGACGCGATAGCCGCACTTGAAGCGGCGGGTGAGCTGGACACCTTGCCGTGCGAGCTTCGCGAAACGGCGGAGCTTCGCCGACTTTACCCGGATATGCCGCTTTCCGAGCTGGGGGCGCGGCATTGTCCCCCGATCTCAAAATCGGGACTTAATCACCGTATCGCCAAAATACTTGAGGCGGCGGATAGACTGAAATAACGAAACGAAGGGAGGTAGCCGTATGGCAAATTTTGTTCATCTGCATCTTCACAGTGAATACAGCCTGCTGGACGGCGCCTGCCGTATCAAGGATATTCCCGCTCGGGCCGCAGAGTGTGGTCATAGCGCCGTGGCTATAACCGATCACGGCAATATGTACGGTGTCGTAGCCTTTTACACCGCCTGCCGCGCAGCGGGCGTCAAGCCGATAATCGGTTGTGAGGTATACGTTGCTCCGCGCTCGAGATTTGATAAAAGCACGGGCGACGGCTCGGCGCAGCATCTGGTTTTGCTCTGTGAAAACGAAACGGGATATAAAAACCTCATCTACATGGTCTCAAAGGCGTATACCGAGGGATTTTATTCAAAGCCGAGGGTTGACGACGAGCTTCTTGAAAAGCATAGCGAGGGATTGATAGCCCTTTCGGGTTGCCTTGCCGGTCGTGTGGCGAGAAACCTCAACGAGGGTAACTACCGCGAGGCGTACGTCGCGGCAGAGAAATACTCCCGTATATTTGGAAAAGAAAACTTTTATATAGAGCTTCAGGACCACGGACTGCCCGAGCAGAGGCAGATACTGCCCGAGCTTGTTCGTATTGCGGACGAGCTGGGGCTTGGATGTGTTGCCACCAACGACTGCCATTATCTGCGCCGCGAGGACGCCGATATGCAGGCGATAATGATGTGCATACAAACGGGTAACGTTATAACCGACGGACGACCTATAGGCTTTGAGACCGACGAGTTTTATTACAAGTCGACCGAGGAGATGGTCGAGCTTTTTGCCGAATATCCCGAGGCCATAGAGAATACTGTGAAGATCGCCGAGAGGTGTAATTTTGATTTCAATTTCGGCGAGACCTTTTTGCCGACCTTTGATTGTCCGAACGGTCTTTCATCGCGCGAGTATCTAAGGGCTCTGACCGACGAGGGATTTGAACGCCGTGTTTCGTCGGGAGATATAGATTTTTCGTGCGCCGATCGCCGAGAATACCGAGAAAGAATTGATTACGAGCTGTCGGTCATAACCGAAATGGGCTTTGCCGACTACTTTTTGATAGTTCAGGACTACGTGAACTATGCAAAATCGCAGAAGATACCGGTCGGTCCGGGGCGTGGATCGGGCGCCGGAAGCCTTGTTGCCTATTGCCTTGGGATCACAGACGTCGATTCTATACGATTCGGACTGCTCTTTGAGCGGTTTTTGAACCCCGAGCGCATCAGTATGCCCGATATAGATATCGACTTTTGCTATAACCGTCGCGGTGAGGTCATAGACTACGTTTCGCGCCGTTACGGAAGCGAGCGAGTATCCCAGATAATAACCTTCGGAACGCTTGCCGCAAAGGCGGCGGTTCGTGACGTCGGACGCGCGCTGGGTATGCCGTACGCCGACGTTGACGCCGTTGCAAAGGCGATACCGCAGGAGCTGAACATAACGCTTGAAAGGGCACTGAAGCACCGAGAGCTAAAGGAGCTTTACGAGTCGTCGGAGAGTATACAGTACCTCATCGATACCGCGAAAAAGCTGGAGGGTATGCCGAGAAACATCTCGATACACGCTGCGGGAGTCGTTATAACCGAGCTTGCAGTCAACAGTTACGTGCCGCTTGCCGTCAGTAACGGAGTCACGGTCACGCAGTTCGATATGGATACCATTGCCAAGCTGGGGCTTTTGAAATTTGATTTTCTGGCGCTTCGTTATCTTACGATACTGAATGACGCCGAGCAGCAGATACGCGAGAGCGAGCCGTCGTTTGAGCTTGCAAGGGTCGACCTTGCCGATAAAAAGACCTACGAGCTGATCTCGGCGGGAAACACGTCGGGCGTTTTTCAGCTGGAGTCGTCCGGTATGAGAAGTATGCTGACTGAGCTGAAGCCCTCGTCGATAGACGATATACTTGCGGCGATCGCTCTGTACCGTCCCGGCCCTATGGATTCGATACCGAGATTTATAGAGTGCCGACGCGACCCGTCGAAGATAAAATACCCCTCTCCGCTCCTTGAGCCGGTCTTGTCGTCCACCTTTGGCTGCACCGTTTATCAGGAGCAGGTCATGAGCGTTTTCAGGATCTTGGCAGGATATACCTACGGTCACGCCGATATCGTTCGCCGCGCCATGTCCAAAAAGAAGGCGTCGGTGCTGGAGGCGGAGCGAGATGACTTCGTTTCGGGCGCTGTTAAAAACGGAATGACGAGGGAGGACGCTGATCGACTCTTTGACGACATGGGTAGCTTTGCAAACTACGCCTTCAATAAGAGCCACGCCGCGGCGTACGCTATGATATCCTACCGAACGGCATACCTCAAGGCGCATTATCCGAAGGAGTACTTTGCCGCGATGCTGACCTCGGTGCTCGGCAATCCCGTCAAGATCGCCGAATATATCGCCGAGAGCAACAAGGCGGGAATACAGGTTCTGCCGCCCGATATAAACGAATCGAGAATGTATTTCAACGTTTCCGGAAACGCCATACGCTTCGGACTTTTGGCACTCAAAAACGTGGGACAACAGTTCGTTTTGAGCGTTATGAGAGAGAGGGAGAGAAGACCGTTTGAGTCCTTCGCCGATTTCGTTGACCGAATGAGCGACGGCGAGCTGAATAAGCGAATGATCGAAGCACTCATAAAATCGGGAGCGTTTGACGGTCTTGGCGTCAGTCGTAGCCGACTTCTTGCGGGATACGAAAAGCTGATAGACAAGACCAACGAAAAGAGCCGTTCTAACCTTTTGGGACAGCTTGATATGTTCTCAAGCTTCTCCGGCGAGGTCAAGCAGCCTGAATTTGAATATCCGAACGTTCGAGACTTCACTCTTCGAGAGCTTTTGATGCTTGAAAAGGAATGCTCAGGAATGTACTTTTCAGGACATCTTATAGATAGCTACAGTAAGCATGCGGCGGCGCTGGGATCAATAAACATATCCGACGTCGTTAGCGATCGCGAGGAGGGTGGGGAGACCTTTTCGGATAAGCAGGCCGTCAAGCTTGCCGGTATCATCGGGTCGGTCTCGCAGAAGACGACCAAGAACGGAGACACGATGGCATTCTTCAAGCTCGAGGATCGCTTCGGCGAGATAGAATGTATCGCCTTTGCCAAGCAGTATAGCCGATTTGCCCATTTGATAAGGATAGATGGCGCGGTTGGGGTTATCGGTAATCTTTCTTTTAAGGAGGACGAGCAGCCCAGAGTTCTGATCTCGTCGATAGTTCCTCTGACCGACAATTCAAGCTATGCTCCGCTTGCCGTTGAAACGCCGCGAACGGTCGAGACGCGTGAGCCGGAGAAAAAAGTGCGAAAGCTCTATCTTCGAGTGCCGTCGATCGGATCGGAGCAGTATAAAAAATGCGAAAATCTGATACAGCTCTTCGCCGGTGATTTTCCGGTCGTCTACTACGACGCTTCAACGAAAAAATATCTTTCCCGTTCGTCAGGCGTTGCGCTGAGTGAGTATCTTTTGGGCGTGTTCCGCGAGTATATAGGGAACGACAACGCAGTTGTCA
>JAZKZA010000055.1:0-6582 GCA_045612445.1 Eubacteriales bacterium
CGTTTCCGTCGGCATCCATCAAACGTACGTCGTAAAGCGGCGACGGTTTACCCATGGAGCCGGGTTTGGGAGTCATTCCCGCGAAGTTTCCGACGATGACGGTCGACTCGGTCTGACCGAACGCTTCGGTCAGCGGCAGTCCGGTTGCCTTCTTCCACTGATCGTAGACCTCGGCGTTGAGCGCCTCGCCGGCGATCGACGAGTGCTTGATCGACGAAAGGTCATACTTCGACAGATCCTCCTTTATAAAGAAGCGATACATTGTCGGCGGTGCGCAGAAGGAGGTTATACCGTGCTCCTTGAACATAGGAAGGATATCGTCGGCGTGGAAGCGGTCGAAGTCGTAAACGAACAGACCTCCCTCGCAGAACCACTGTCCGTACATCTTACCCCACATCGCCTTTGCCCAGCCGGTATCCGAAATGGTGAGATGCAGACCGTCGGGGTCTATGCACTGCCAATAACGGGCGGTGGGGTAATGACCGAGGGGATATTTATGCGAATGCATTGCGATCTTGGGATATCCCGTCGTTCCCGAGGTAAAGTACATGAGCAACGGATCGTCTCCGCCGACCTCGGTCGGATCGAGCTTGGATCTGAACATACCGATCTCGCCGTCGTAATTATGCCATCCCTCTCGCTCTCCGTTAACTATGATCTTCGTCTTGACCGTCGGGCTCTTGGGAAGCGCCAGCTCGATCTGCTCGGCAACGTCGCCGTCTGCCGTTGAGACGACCGCTGAGACGCCTGCGGCGTTGAAACGGTACTCAAAATCGTGCTCGACGAGCTGGTTGGTTGCCGGTATGGCGATCGCGCCCAGCTTGTTGAGCGCCGGCATTATCACCCAGAACTGGTAATGACGTTTGAGAACGAGCAGAACTCGGTCTCCCTTCTTGATACCGAGCGACTTGAAATAGTTCGCCGCACGGTTGGATTCACGACTGATATCGTCAAAGGTGAACTTACGTACCGTTTTGTCGTTCGAAACATGAACGAGCGCCGTTTTGTTCGGCTTCTGACGGGCGATCTCATCTATAACGTCATATCCGAAGTTAAACTTATCTATATTCTTGAAGCTGATACCGTTGAAAACGCCGTGATCGTCGGTAGTGGTCTCGATAAATTTCTCGGCGACCTCGGATGCGGGGGTTGCCGGAACGGGAGTTGTAGAAACCTCCTCGTCCGCCTTGGTATCACCCTTAACGACGATCGCATAGAAGTCGCAGTCGCGTCCGCCAACGGCGATCATTCCGTGCGGCTCCGAGCTGTTGAACACCGCCGTATCGCCCTCACGCAGTATCTCGACGTTGTCACCGACGACCAGCTTGAGGCTTCCGCGAATGATTATGTCGATCTCCTGACCCGAGTGAGTAGAAAGCTTGATCGGCTCTCTCTGCTCGGCGTCGCTATACTTGGCATGAACCAAAAACGGCTCTGCGATCTTACCCTTGAACTGCGGCGCAAGATTTATATAGTCAAACTCAGAGCGACGGTCGACCTGCGTTCCACCGCCGGCACGAATGACCGACAGGGTTTCGAGCTGGGGGCTCTTACCCTCGATAATATCGTTGACGTCAACGCCAAAGCGAAGCGCGCACTTATGTATAAACGAAATACTGAGGTCGTACTCCCCTGCCTCGGCGGCAAGGTATCTCTCCTCGCTGACTCCCGTGACAATCGCCATCTCGGAAACACTTATCTCAAGTATCTCACGAAGCTCGCGTATTCTTTCGGGTATCTGTTGAATTTTGGTGTCCATATAAGGCCCTGCCCTTTCCTAAATTAAACGAAAATCCGTCTCAAAGCTTGGCTTTGAGACGGAATAAATATCCGCGGTACCACTCAAATTGCGCATCTTGCGCCCCTCATACCCCATCAGGTATTACGCCTTAACGCGGCAAAACGGACGCACCTACTGCAATTTTCAGAGCGCCGACTCGGAAGTGACAAGCATCAAGCTACTGACCGTGCGCTCGCACCTACCGCGCACTCTCTGCAGGCTTTCACGTGACGCCTTCTTCGTCAAAGTCGTTACACTGAAGTATACCATATTATTTTTAATTTGTCAAGAGTTTTTTTGTCTCAAAGCGCCTCGAAGCGTCGGACTCCCCATTTTTTCAACACTTTATAAAGGATCAGACAACACAGCGCGAAGATAACAGTCAAAACAGTCATCGCGGCGGCGCAAATCCAAGTCTTATTGCCGTCGCCAATGCAAGACGCCGTAATAATAAACGCTCCGCCCACGATAACGAACGCCGAGATCCCCGAGCCGAACATTCCAAGCATCGATGCAAGGCCCTGCTTGACGGGCTGGATCTCGTTTATCCAGACGAGCTTGGGAAAGCGCAGGTTCATGACCAAGCCCCAAAGTGCCGCAAAAAGGTTAAAAACGAGGGGAAGCAGGAAATACGGAACGATCTCAAGCGCGTTGGGTCTTGCTATCAGGCAAAGTATTCCCGAGGCTATAAGCGAGGCAGGCGCGGCAAAGGTCATATGCAGAGCAACCTTTGCAAGCAAGATCTTTTCGCTCTCTACCGGCAGGCTTCGTATTATCCAAAGCTGCTTTCCTTCAAGCGATACCGACGACGCCGTAAACATTACCGTTGACGAAATAAGACAGATCAGAAATGCCGCACCGAGCGTCAAAAGTCTCTCCACTCCGGGAAGGATGCCGGAAATGCTCGCCATCATCTCACCCATGTCTCCCTGCGTTATAAACACCGCCATGATCACCGTCATCAAGGTTCCTATACCGGCATTCATAAGATAGGTCGAGCAGTTCAACGTTCTGCCAAGCTCGCGCAAATACAAAGCCTTGACGGCACTCGTCGCTTTGATCGAGCGCTTCGCGTCGTATCTGGTCTTTTTCGCGCCCCTTTTGGCAGTAACTATACCGATAAAGCTGCGAGATATCAACGTTAGAACGATCACAAACGGAATTACCGTGACGGCAAGCGACAAAAGTGTGTGCACCGCGCTCTGTTCTGCAACGGCAGTGCCGATCCATTTGAGCGGCGGCAGATACGTCGATATTTTGTCAGCAACCGATGCAAGGCTGCCAAGAATCACACTCATATCCGCGCTTTCCTCAAACGACGTCATAGCGTTCATAAACCCACTATACAAGTAGAAATACAGAGCCAAAAAGACGAGCGAGACGGCAGTCGTCACCAGCTGCTTACGCTTTATCCTTGCCGTTATCGCCGAAACCGCCCAACCAACAAGACTGTATATCGCCACCGACAGAAGCGGTACTGTCAGCATCATGAGGCAGAAGATCAGCGTTCCGACGAAGGTCACTCCGTAAAACCAAGCGTACACTCCGCCAAACACGCCCGTGATCAATATCCCGATAAGATAGTCGGGCAGCATCATAACGATAATACGCGAAGCAAGTATGTCCCTCGGTCTGATCGGCATTGAAAGCAGAAGGTCGTTGTCCTTGGCGTTGAACAGATGACTCTGCGAGCTGAATATTCCAAGGAACACCGTGATCACGAGGTCCATTCCAAAGGGTAATGCAAAGTAAAACCACGCGTATCCGTTCTCAACCAGCGGTACGCAGATCATAAGAGACGCGCTTACCATCATAAACGAGAACACGCCGATAACGTAGGCAAACAACACCGCGACCAGTATGATCATTCCGACCGACGTCTTTTTGCCCTTATTCGCCGTCTTGGAATTAAAGCTTGCAACCGTTGAGGAAATCAGCTCCGAAAGATGTTTTTTGATCAGTATCTTAAGCATCTTTTTCTTCCTCAAGCTCAAGGAATACCTGCTCCAGCGAGGCGTCTCCCTTGACATCCTCCATGCGTCCCGAAACGATCAGCTTTCCGTTCTTGATTATCGCGGTCTTGTCACAAAGCTTTTCGGCAACCTCAAGAACGTGAGTTGAGAAGAAGATAGCTCCTCCCTGCTCACAATGCTCGCGCATCAGCCCCTTAAGGGTGTGCGCCGCGACCGGATCGAGTCCAACGAAGGGCTCGTCGAGCATTATAAGCTTCGGCTTGTGTATCAACGCCGAGATGACGGCAAGCTTCTGCTTCATTCCGTGCGAGTACGCCGATATCGGCTGAGCCAGGTCGGCAGTCAACGAGAACATATCGGTATAACGGTGTATCTCGGTCTCACGACTCTCCTTTGCAACGCCGAAAACGTCGCAAACAAAGTTCAGATACTTGATTCCCGTCATATATTCGTAAAGGGCGGGATTGGCGGGAATATATGCAAGCCTGCGTTTACACTCGATCGGATCGTCCTTTAATGAAACTCCGTCAATGTATATCTCTCCCTCGTCAAACTGCAAAAGCCCGCAGCAAGCCTTGAGAGTCGTGGTCTTTCCCGCTCCGTTGTGCCCTATAAAAGCGCAAAGCTCTCCCGGAGCGATGTGCAGCGTCAGATCGTCGACCGCCGCCTTTTCTCCGTATCTTTTAGTCAAATGTTCTATTTTGAGCATACTACACTCTCCTGAAAAAATGTTTACCTTTATTATAGCCTATATTTCGTGTATTGTCAAGGTAAGACGACCGTCCGTCGCGTATCATTCACGGTGCGTCGGCATAATATTTTAACAGACCAAATTCAGTGTACGGGAGGCTTTATGCTGTTAACAAGACCTTATTTCCGAGAACGCGCCGTGGAATACGCCCGTCGTTGGGCACTTTCCCGCAACCCCCTATTTATTGATTTTACGGGTGTTGGCGGCGACTGCACCAGCTTTGTTTCGCAGTGTGTGCTCGCCGGGTGCTGTACTCAAAACTATACTCCGACCTTCGGCTGGTACTACGTCAGCGCAAACGACCGCGCTCCCGCCTGGAGCGGAGTTGAGTTTTTCTATAATTTTCTCATAGGAACGGGAGGATACCCGAACCACCTGTCGCGAGTCGGCCCCGTCGGCATACAGGTCAGAGCCAACCGAATCGAGCCGGGCGACGTCGTTCAGCTCTATAACGACGTTGGTGACTACTACCATACGCTGATAATTTCAGCTATCGAAGCTGGCGAGATATACGTTTGCGCCCACTCGGACAACGCCCTCGACCGTCCGCTTTCAAGCTATATAAACGCCTCGGGCGTGCGCTTTATACATATCCAAGCCGCTCTGACCGAGCTTGAGGACGACACCTGCTTCACGTCGCTGATAAACGGAAGTTCTATTGAATAAAAAAAGAAAACCTCATCCGAAAGGATGAGGTTTTTTGGTGGGCCATCAGGGACTCGAACCCCAGACCGACCGGTTATGAGCCGGTAGCTCTAACCAACTGAGCTAATGGCCCCCATAAGGACAGCTTTATTATTATAGCCTATGACTCGCCGTTTGTCAAGACCTTTTAGCAAAAAAATCAAAAAGGCACTTGGTTTTTTGACGATCGGTTTCGCCGTTATCCTTCCCTTTTCGCCTTTCGTCTTTCGACCTCGCGTCTCCGTCTTTCAAGCCTTGCAACAAAATATCTTTTTCTCATTCTTTTAGCAACGTCTCTCGCGTCAGCATTAATGACCGCCAACTCCTCCGGCAAGGCGTTTTTGCAAAACACGTCAAAATTCGACGGCGGCAAAAGGCAAAATGACACCTGCCTTTTATCCTTTCGGCTCATCGTCGGAATTACAAACTGTTGCAAATTCTCGTGCGGAGTCAGGTCGGTCTGCTCGCGGTAGCTCCCGAGCAACCGCTCACAAAGCCCCTCGTCAAAGGCTCTTATCAAAAACGTCTTCTCCGTCGCGTCGAAAACGACGAACTCAACTCCAGACGTCCTATACAAAAATCTCCCCTGACGGATATGCTCTCGTAAAAGTCCGGCGCGCTCAAGGTATCTCACGCCAAAGGCGATCTCCTCGATCGGCCGCGTCAAGCTCTCGGCGAGCTCAGACACCGATACCAGTCTACCGCACTCCGCCACGTCAACGTATATTTCAAACAAATCTTTTTGAGTCATAATATTAATTAAAGACCACGGGGCTGCCGCATCTGCAGCAACCCCGTTTTGATTATATGATTAGTCGACCAGCTTAAGGATCGCCATTTCAGCGGCGTCTCCTCTGCGGGGACCGATCTTATAGATGCGTGTGTATCCACCGTCTCTCTCGTCATACTTGGGAGCGATCTCGGTGAACAGCTTGGTCACGACATCCTCCTTGGTGATGAATTTAAGAGCTGCACGGCGGCTGGCGAGCGTGTTCTTCTTGCCGAGAGTGATCATCTTCTCAGCCAAGGAACGCACTTCCTTCGCGCGGGTCAGCGTGGTCTCTACCGAGCCGTTTTCAAGCAGATATGTCGTAAGACCGCGGAGCATCGCCATTCTGTGAGCCGTAGGTCTGCCGAGTTTTCTTGTACCGGGCATGTTTCATTCCCTCCTTCTTGAGTTCTTACTTCTCACTCGTCCTCTTTTTTGAGGTCAAGTCCGAGCGAGTGCAGCTTCTGGATAACTTCTTCCAACGATTTCTTTCCGAGGTTACGGACCTTGATCATGTCCTCCTCTGTACGGTCAATAAGATCTTCAACCGTGTCGATGCCGGCGCGCTTCAAGCAGTTGAAGCTACGTACCGACATGTCAAGCTCTTCAATGGTCATCTCAAGAA
>JAZKZA010000056.1:0-1515 GCA_045612445.1 Eubacteriales bacterium
TGTTCACACGGCAATCAGACAGCGGTATCGGAGCGAAAAGCTCAAGCCCCGCCGCGCGCAGCACGCCCGATATGATCTCGTTGTCGGTCACGACGCCGCCTCCCCTCTTTATTATTACCTATAGTATAGCAGATTTTCTCAAAAAAAACAACAACACGGTTCAAAAAGCCGCCTTTATTCATACTTTTTTTCGCGCTTCTTCAAGAAGCCGTCACAATGGATAGTTATAATGAAAGCAACAAGTCGCAGGAGGTTCTTATGAACGGCTCTAACAAAACTCAAAAAACTCTCGCGCGAGTCCTCGCCATCTCGCTCGCTTCGTTGATACTCGCCATCTCGCTTTCGTCCTGCTCGCTCTTTCTTTTGAAGGACACGGTCAGCTCGATCATCAGCGGCGATATCCAGATGGAGACCACCACCGTCGCGACCACCCCCGCCGTGACCACGGCAAACGGCTCGCCGAGCAACGACATACAGATCATTGAACCGGGCTTGCTCGAGCTCAACGAGGACCCGAACGTTACCGACAACCGTACCGAGTTCACGAAAACGGTCGAGCGCGTTGCAAAATGCGTCGTAGAGATCGAGACCGAATCGGCGTCATACGGACACATCGGTCAGTACATCCAGACGGGAGCCGGCTCGGGCGTCATAATCTCGCACAGCTCGGATAAGTCGGTCTACTACATCGTCACAAATCACCACGTCATAGATCAAGCCGAGTCTATTCTCGTTCGTCTTTCGGACGGACGCGAGCTTGACGCCGAGCTTATCGCGACCGACGTTCTGACCGACGTTGCCCTGATCGCCGTGTCCCTTTCGGACGGAAGCGAGCTTTCGACCGCCGTCTTTATGAATCAGGCGTCCACCCTGGCAAACGGACAGGACATCTTCGTGATCGGAAATCCCCTCGGAGCGCTTGGCGGATCGGTCACCAAGGGTATCATCAGTAAGACCGAGCGCTACGTCAACGTCGACGGCATCGCTATGCGACTCTTGCAGATAGATGCCTCGATAAACCCCGGAAACTCGGGCGGCGCGCTCTTCGATATGTCGGGTAATCTGATCGGTATCGTAAACGCCAAGTACGTTGACGAGGACGTTGAGGGCATCGGCTTTGCAATACCGATAAACACCGTTCGCGAGGTCGTTCAGCAGCTTGCCGAGAACGGCTACGTCAGCGGTCGACCCGGTCTTGGCTTTGAGACCGCCGACAAGCAGTACTCCACCGGCTCGATCCTGAGCAGCACGACCGTGACCTACCCGACCGTCGTTGCCAACACCGCCGTTTCGGGAAGCTATACCGACGAAAACGGCTCACCCGCCGTCTTTACCTTCGAAAAGGACGATATAATCACCGCCGTCGGTCAAACGACTGTCAACTCAAGCGCCGAGCTGCTCAGCCGTCTTTCGAGCTATAATATCGGAGACGTCGTTGAACTGACGGTCATACGCTCGGTCGCCGTCACCCAGAACGGTCGCACCTATTACACGCAAAAGCAGTTCACCGTTTCG
>JAZKZA010000057.1:0-3483 GCA_045612445.1 Eubacteriales bacterium
CTTTCTTATCTGCGGCAGGTGCTTTCATTTTGCCGATTGCGAGGCAAAGCTTATACCGATCGCGGTAAGCGTGGTGTTGTTTGCCCCGACCCGTACCTTTTCCCATTCGGACGGAGTTCCGTTGAAAACTATCTTTTTTAGGTCGTTACAGTTGAGAAACGCCGCCGAGCAGATACTTGAAACGCCTCGACGGATCGTATAGCTCTCCCCGATCTTTCCCGACGGATAAAGGATCAGAACGCTCTTGTCCTTACTGAAAAGAACGCCGTCTATACTGCAATAATCCTCATTTGCAGGGTCGACGTTCACCGCCGTGAGCAACACACAGTTGGCAAAGGCACACTCACCGATGCTTTTAACGTGGGCGGGTATTTCTATGACCGTGACCGACGAGCCGTAAAAGGCGTAGTCTCCGATCCGAGTTACGTTCTGCGATATCTTGACACCCGTCAATCCTCTCGCACCTATAAAGGCAGAATCCCCTATCGCCACAACCAGATCTCCGTCCGGACTTTCCTCGGGGATCACGATCTCACTGTCCGTGCAGCTTCCAAGCCCTATCAGCTCGCAACTGCCGTCGCCAAGACTCCTAAAGGACAGTCCTTGTGACGACACCGGCAACATGACCTGCACTGACGGATCGGTGGTCTCGACACCGTCAAACGCACTGTCGTTCGGTCCCTTTCCTGCCTGTGCCATGCAGGCAGCAAGCGTTACCGCGAGCGAAACGGCAAACACGATCGGCAGACTCAGCAGCAAGGTCTTTTTCCAATTCAGATTTTCCATACTTCCTCCAAAATACATATCCCGATATTTATCGTTTTCCTCAAGAGAATATTACCATATTTTTACAAATATGTCAATTATATTCAGAGACTCCGAACCAAAAATCGTTCGACCCTTTTCGGTGTCGAACAGCAACGTTACTCTATTTGCGACGGCAAACCCAAAAAGCCGAAAAAACTCGACGCACGGAATTATAATTATATAAAAATCCTTGACACTACATAGCAGTAATGATATAATATTTAAGAGTTTGTATGCTTAACTTGAAATTTTCTCAAGTACGTCTTCAACCGCAATAAACCGACACGTTTTTGACATATACTTAAAGTATGTGAAATGTCCGTACAAACGAAAGGAAAGTCATGAAGCTCAATTATAAGCGAGTGTTTTTCGTCAGCCTTGCCTTCTTCCTCATAACCCTTTTCTGGCAATGCTACGACACCCTGATCCCCAAAATACTGACCGACAAATTCGGTATGTCCCAGACCCTTTCGGGCGTTTTTATGGCGTTCGATAACGTTCTGGCTCTATTTTTGCTTCCTCTCTTCGGGGCGATCTCGGACAAGAGCCGCTTCAAGATGGGAAAAAGACTTCCCTTTATCATCGTTGGAACGATACTTTCGTGCGTTCTCTTCGTTTCGCTCAGTTTCGCCGACTATTGGCAGCTGACGAACATTGAAGAGCTCCGTTCGGAGGATACGTCGGCCGTTATGTCCGAGCTTTATAACGCTGAGCTTGGTGATATCAGCGACGAGATCCGCGAAAAATATACCACCGAAGAGGATTTTGCCAAGATAAGCGTTTATCAGCAGGATGAAAGCGGAAACAGCGTTCTCTCCGACGAGTATAAAGATTACGTTATCCCCGCACGTCAAGCCTACGCCTGGCAAAAGACGCTTGAAAACCCCGCGCCTATGATAGTCTTCATCGTGATCCTTCTGTTCGCGCTGTTGGCAATGAGCATATACCGTTCTCCGGCAGTTGCTCTTATGCCCGATATAACGCCTAAGCCGTTGCGCTCCAAGGCAAACGCCGTCGTCAGTATGATGGGAGGCATCGCCGGCGCGCTCGTGCTTTTCCTTGGAATGATATTCCAGACCGACAAGACCGAAAACGCGCTTATGAGCTATACCGTTTTCTTCTCGGTCATAGCCGGACTTATGATAATCTCTCTCATCGTGCTTGTCTGCACCGTCAAAGAAAAGGCGTGGGCAGATGAGGCTCACGAGATCAGCCTTAAATACGGCGTCGAGGACGAGGAAAAGGAGGAGGCCGCCCGAAACGGTGAGCGTCACCTCTCACGTGGCGAGCTTTGCTCTCTCATTCTTCTCTTACTCTCGGTAGCCTTTTGGTGGATCGGCTACAACTCGGTCACCTCGAAGTATTCGGTCTATGCTCCACAGGTGCTTGGTGTCGGATTCAACACGACCCTGCTTATAGCCTTGTTGGTCGCCTTCGTTGCCTTCGTTCCGGTCGCCATCCTTTCCTCAAGGCTCGGCAGACGTAAGACGATACTCTTCGGTATAACCCTGCTTGCCCTGTCCTTTTTTGCCGCCGCCTTCCTGCGCGCCGGTGCTCCCGAGTGGATAATGTATCTCCTCTTCGGCTTTGCCGGAATCGGCTGGGCTGCTATCAACGTAAACAGCTTTCCTATGGTCGTTGAGCTTGCCACCGGCAGCGACGTCGGCAAATACACCGGACTTTACTACACAGCGAGTATGGCGGCTCAAGCGGTCGCCCCGGTCATCGGAGGCGTGTTCCTCGATTGGATCGGTATGGAGGCGCTCTTCCCCTTCGGATTTGTTGCCGTTGCTCTTTCCTTCGTCACTATGCTGTTCGTCCGTCACGGAGACGCCAAGCCCTTGATGAAGAAAAATCTGCTCGACAACATGGAAGATGTTGACTAACGAAACGGCGCTTTGGGATACGCCCGAGAATCGTGCTCACTTTAATTACTTTGAACTAAAATAAAAAATACATAAACAAACAGGAGTAGTTATGAACAATCAGGAAAAGACAATGGAAAAGATCGTTGCCCTCTGTAAGGGTCGCGGTATAATTTACGCAGGCTCCGAGATCTACGGCGGTCTTGCCAACTCGTGGGACTACGGTCCTCTCGGCGTTGAGCTGAAGAACAATATCAAGCGCGCTTGGTGGAAGAAGTTCGTTCAGGAGAACAAGTACAACGTCGGTCTTGACAGCGCGATACTTATGAACCCCCAGGCTTGGGTCGCATCGGGTCACGTCGGTGGATTTTCCGACCCGCTGATCGACTGCAAGGGCTGCAAGATGCGTCACCGCGCAGACAAGCTCATCGAGGATTTCAATGCCGAGAACGGTATTGAGGTCTCGGTCGAGAGCATGTCCAACGAGGAGATGCTCAACTATATCAAGGAAAAGGGCATCACCTGCCCCGGCTGCGGCAAGGCAGAGTTCACCGACATCAGAAAGTTCAATCTGATGTTCAAGACCTTCCAGGGCGTTACCGAGGACAACACCTCCGAGCTCTATCTCCGCCCCGAGACCGCACAGGGTATTTTCGTAAACTTCAAGAACATAGCAAGAAGCAGCCGCAAGAAGGTTCCCTTCGGCGTCGGCCAGATCGGTAAGTCCTTCAGAAACGAGATCACTCCCGGTAACTTCATTTTCCGTGTTCGCGAGTTTGAGCAGATGGAGCTTGAGTTCTTCTGCAAGCCC
>JAZKZA010000058.1:0-1740 GCA_045612445.1 Eubacteriales bacterium
AAAAAGACCTTTGAAAAAAGCTATCCTGTAAACGTAGTATATTACTCTCAGTTCGGTGCTGTCGGTAACGGTGTTGCAAACGATCACGATGCCATCTACAACGCGCACGCCTTCGCGAACATCTCAGGTCAGAAGGTTATGGGCGATAAGAATGCCGTTTACTACATATCCACCGTAAATAACAGCGCGATCATAAAGACGGACGTTGATTGGAACGGTGCTAAATTCGTTATTGAGGACAGAGGCTCTGTCATATATAATCAACGTACCAAGCAATTATTCGTGATCATGAGCGATTTTACTGCAAAAACGTTCAACGCGAGTGAGATAAAGGCGCTCTTCGGTGATAAGTCGATAAAGTTCGGCGATACCGAGATCCCGTGGCTTGCCGAGTATATAGAGGGCACGAGCTTCCTTACCATCAAAAATCAGCACGAGGACTTTATCCGTTGGGGCGGCCATATAATGAGCCAGCAAAGGCAGGATATAGTTATTATCGAGCCCACGGGTAAATTGAACGAAAAAACTCCCATCATCTGGGACTTTGAGGCAGGCGAGCAGATCGTCAATACGGGAAGAAGATGCATTGTAAACAAGCATTCCAATTTCTCGCATATCTCCATACGCCGAGTTGACGATGAACCCATAACCGTAAAGAACGGTAAATTTGAGCGATATTCCAACGAGGTAGTTGCCGAGACGGGATTCCAAAATATATACCACGCTTATTCGAGAGGTATCTCCGTCACCAGATCCAACGTAACGATTGATAACGTAGATCACAAGATACTGTGGGAACCCGACATGCCCACCTCCGGCTCCGGTCAGAACGAGAAGGGCGAGTTCAAGCAGGGTTATCCCTACGGCGGCTTCTTGGTATTCAGCTCCTGCTTCAACGCGCAGGCGATAGGCTGCGACCTTAATGCGCACACCTGCTTCTACGAGCATAAGGACAGTACTGCAACTCCTACCGCTATGGGAAGCTATGATCTTAACATTACCAGCTCTTGCAGTATTTACCTTGAGGGTATCACAAACGGTGTCGACCATTGCGACTCTCAGTATTGGGGTATAATGCACTCCAACAAATCCAAGGATCTTAACTTCAAAAATTGTACGATGAACCGCTTTGATGCCCACGAGGGTGTATGGGGTGCGACCTTCGACTCCTGCGAGTTCGGATTCAACATCAACCTTATCGGCGGCGGTCCCGTTAGGATCGTAAACACTAAGAAATGCGTAGGCAGTTCCTTCATTTCCATGAGAGTTGACTACGGCTCGACCTTTAACGGCACTCTTGAAATAATCGACTGTACCCTTGAGGGAATGAAGGGATACAGAGGCGGCAGACCCGAGAATCCCTCTTATTACAACTCCGCAGATCAGCTCTACATCGTATCCAGCAGCTACGATACCGAGTCTATCTATAAAGGCACGTTCGATTACAACAATATGCAGACCTTCCCTTATCTTAAGTGGAACTTCGGATATCAGAGATATCTTCCTCAGCACGTAACGATAGATAACTTCAAGTGCAATGCGGAGAAGTACGGAGCAAAGCTTTACCTCTATCCCAACTACGACAACGCTTGCTTCAACAAGCCCGAGGATTTCCTGCAGGAATCCGACTATATGGGAATAGACGTTGTTCTTCCCGACGGCACGACCCGTCCGATGACGGAGGATGACGTATATTACGGTCCTCTTATGATAACACAGTCCGTAACGTACAGAAATATG
>JAZKZA010000059.1:0-1872 GCA_045612445.1 Eubacteriales bacterium
CGTGGTGATCCAGAGCTCGCCCTTGTTGCCGTAAACGGGCGCGAGGTCGTGCGACCAATCGCTCGGTATCGTTGCGCGGAGGGAGGTCTCCTCGGTGACGGTCACCTTTGTTCCGTCGAGCGTTACGCGGTAGGCGGTCAGAACGGTTCTGCCGATCGCCCAGAGTACGCCTCTTTCGTCATCCCAAAGCACGCCGTGCGCATCTTCAAGAGTGACCGTCGCGGCGGCGGTGCGGCTCGTCTTTTTGTCGGTGGTGAAGAAGCGGACCTCGCCGCCCGAGCTCGACGCGATGGCGATAACGCCGTTTGGCATCAGCTCGATGCTGTGCGGATTGCTTGCCGCCGCCTCGGTGTACCAGAGGAGCTTGCCCTCGGGGTAGGAGATCATACAGCCGTAGGTGTTTCCGCAGACCGCGAGCGCAACGTCGCCATGGGTCTCGGAATGGCGGAGCTTCGTGCCCGCGATATTGTAGTAGGGGAGCTTATAGGACCAGATGAGCGTGCTTTCATCGAGCTTGCCCTCGGAAATATCGTAGACCTCAAGGTATTCCTTGCCCTGATTGGTCAGCGCGACGATGTAGGGACCGCGCTCGATCTCAACGAGCACGTCGGTGTCCGCCGAGAGAGTGAAGCCGTTTTCCGCGCTGAGCATAGCGAGGAACGCCTCGACAGCGCGCTCGGTCATAAGGTTACAGCCGCCCGCGATGACGATCTTTGTGCCAACGACGCGGATGACGTATTCGTTGACCGTCAAGCCCTCGCAAGCCGCGATGCTCTCGGGGCGGTTGGTCGCGCCTATCAGTATCTCGCAGAGCTCCGACTTCGCCTCAAGCGAGTCTGTCGGCAAAATATAGTCGGAGGCGAGCGAAAAGGTCGCGCCCGTCAGGGTCTGAAGCGACTTTCTGAGGTCGATTGCCGTCTGTTTTTCGTCGCCGGTAGACTCGTCGGGGCGAATGATATCGTAGACAGCCTCGCCCGCGTCGTTGAGGAGAGCGATCGGAACAGGGGCGGGCTCGGTCTCGGGCAGAGTTTCGACCACAGCCGCGGTCGTTTCCGCAGGGATCTCACCGCCCGCGCAGGAAACCGCGCCGAGCGTGAGCAAAAGTACGAAAAATAAAGAAACGATTCTCTTCATTATAATAATATCCTCTTTTATCTGAAATCAAACGAGAAAACGTGGATGTCGGCGTTGCCACCGTAGTCCGCGCCGAGCTTGAGCTCGATCGCGCTGATGGGGTAGTCGGGCGCGAAATTGAGCGTTTGCTTGCAGTTTTCGGTGTCGCTCGCCAAAAGAACTCGGTTGCCGCACTCGTCGGTGACGAAAATTTCGTACTCCTTAACGAGTGTCAGCGGCAGATGCATCACGGGCGAATCGGGGAATACGTTTGCGCGCATCGAGTGACGTCTTTCGCATTTGTCGCCGGGGAGGGTCACTCGGTCGAGGTCGGAGTCGAACGCGATATGAATGTTTTCGACACGTCGGGGCGCGAATTCATACTTGATAGTCGTACCTGCGCTGACGAATGCGCCCTCGTCCTCGGTGCCGTAGGTGTGGTTGTTTCTGTCCGCGCCGTTGCGGAGATTTTCGATATTATTCACGCCGCCGTCAGCAGAAAGACCTGCCGCGCGTGCTACCGTCATATCGCGGCGGATGTGGGGGAGGAAGCAGCCGTTGTCGGTAAGTCTCGTTTGAAGAAGCTTGATCTTTTCCTCGTAAACCCCGTCGGGAGTAAGACCGAATTCACGCGCGACGTTTGCCGCCGTGCCGACAGCCTCGCCCATCACGGCGCAGGTCGCCATAACGCGCGCGGAGCTCATCGCCGCGTGGGTCATGCTGACGTTTCTGCCGGCAAAGAAGAGATTGTCCACATTG
>JAZKZA010000060.1:0-2441 GCA_045612445.1 Eubacteriales bacterium
GTAAGAGCTGCGGTCGCATATATGATTTTGACCTGCCGGACATCACTCTGCCCGACGTTGACGAGAACGGTTTCGTTCCATATGAAATGAACGTCATGGTCAGAGGGGTCTGCCGTAACTGCCGTAAGGACTAAACCTAAAATATATTTACATTTTTAAGGAGAAAACAAACATGGAACTCAAGGGATCAAAGACCGAAAAAAACCTCGCAACTGCATTTGCCGGTGAAAGCCAGGCAAGAAACAAGTACACCTACTTTGCCTCTGTCGCAAAGAAAGAGGGATATCAGCAGATAGCCGCAATCTTTGAGGAGACCGCAAACAACGAAAAGGAGCACGCAAAGCTCTGGTTCAAGGCTCTGGGTGAGCTGGGCGACACCGCCGCAAACCTTGCCGCCGCCGCCGAGGGTGAGAACTACGAGTGGACCGATATGTACGCGACCTTTGCAAAGGAAGCCGAGGAGGAAGGCTTTACCGCTCTTGCCGCACAGTTCCGTATGGTTGCCAAGATCGAGAAGGCACACGAGGAGAGATACCGCGCGCTGCTCAACAACGTCGAGATGAAGGCAGTATTTGAGAAGGCAGAGGAGACGATGTGGGAGTGCCGCAACTGCGGACACCTGGTCATGGGTAAGAAGGCCCCGCTGATGTGCCCCGTCTGCGCACATCCTCAGGCGTTCTTCGAGGTCAGAAAAGAGAACTATTAAGAAATATACCAACACCGTCGGTTATACCGACGGTGTTTTTATGTTCTCCTCACCGCAGTCCGGCCTCCGCCCGAGATCCTGCTCGGCTTACGCCGTCGGGCGCGTTTTTGTTGTTAAAATGCTCGCAAGCCCTTGAAAAGGAGAAAAAGATGTGGTATAATTACGGAGACGGCAACGTTGCCGTAAAAATAATACGCCTGCATAGTTAAATGGATATAATAAACCCCTCCTAAGGGTTAGTTATGGGTTCGATTCCCGTTGCGGGTGCCAAAAAAGACCGTTTCGACGGTCTTTTTTTGGTATCCGCCCGAAAGAAGCCACTCGGTATGCTGCGGCGTACCTAAAATCTTGTAGGGACAGGCGAGGTGGGTCGGTCGTTCGGCGTACTTCTTTCCCCTCATTCAGGAAATCTTTGGAAGGGGGCAAGACCGAAATTTTATTGAAAATATCGCCGTTTTGTGGTATACTATGTGGGAAGAAGCTCGCCGCGCGCACCGCTTTAACCGTTTTTCGAGGAGGGTCTTTCTTATATGACCGTTTCGCTTTGTATCGTGGCTCTCAACGAGGAGGAGTTTTTACCCCGTATACTCGCTGACGTCGCCGCGCAGACCTATCCTCACGAGCTGACCGAGGTCGTTTTGGTCGACAGCGGGTCGTCCGACGGCACTCGCCGTCTAATGCTCGACTTTGCCGCGCAGGACAACGGTTTTATCGCCGTCAAGATACGCGACAACCCTAAAAAGATCCAAGCCGCCGGCTGGAACGTCGCGTTGGATGCCGCCGTCGGTGACGTCATCGTCCGCCTCGACGCGCACGCCCGAATACCCGCCGACTTCGTTGCCAAAAACATGGAGCTTCAAGAAAAGGGTGAGCTTATAACCGGCGGTATCCGTCCCCCGCTGGTCGACCGACCGACCCCGCTGAAGAACACCCTGCTCGAGGTCGAATCCTCTCTCTTCGGCAGCAGCATCGGTGCCAACCGTCGCGGTGCGGTGTCGGGGTACGTCAAAACCATGTTTCACGCCGCCTACCGTCGCGAGGTGTTTGAAAGGGTGGGTCGCTTCAACGAAGCCCTGCTTCGCACCGAGGACAACGAGATGCACTACCGTATCCGACGTGCCGGCTACCGCTTGTTCTGTACCTCGGATATCGTTTCGTATCAGTACGTCCGACCGAGCTTTCGCGCTATGATAAAGCAAAAGTATGCAAACGGCTCGTGGGTGGGCACGACTCTTTGGGTCTGCCCTCTCTGCCTCTCGCCCTACCACCTCGCTCCCCTTGCCTTCCTTTTTGCCATCGTGGTCACGTCGGTGCTTGCCGCCTTCGGACTGTGGCAGCTCTCTGCCATTATGTGGTCGGCGTACCTGGTCCTTTGCCTGCTCGCGATGCTGTCCTCGGTCGTAAGGAGAACGGCAACCGTCTGGACGCCCCTTTTGCCCCTCATGTTTCTGACTCTGCACGTTGCCTACGGCGTCGGAACGCTTCGCGGGCTTTTCAGAAAAATATAACCCTTCGGGAGACTTTTTTTGATGGATAAGATCTCGGTGATCGTACCGGTCTACAATATTGAAAAATACCTGCCGCGCTGTATCGATTCGCTACTCGCACAGACCCATCAAGACCTTGAGATACTTCTTGTCAACGACGGCTCGACCGACGCCTCGCGTGAGATCGCCGAGCGCTACGAACGCCAGGACAGTCGGGTGCGCTCGCTTTTCAGAGAGACCAACCACGG
>JAZKZA010000061.1:0-3696 GCA_045612445.1 Eubacteriales bacterium
CTCCTTGGCTCACAGAACGACATGGCTACGATCCGACTTATTGCGCCCCGACGAGAACGCAAAGCCGACCGCCTCGATCTCGTGGCGGTACTGCTCAACTATTGCGATCTCATCGCTTCGCAGCATTATTTCAACAGGCAGCATAAGAAGCTGCGAAACAATCTTTTCGGCTCTCATATTAGCCTTGAGTCGTTCGAAGATGAGTCTCTCGTGAGCGGCGTGCTTATCTATAAGTATCAGCTTTTCGCCTCGCTCAACGATAATATACGAGTTGAACGCCTCTCCGATTATCCTCCAGCTCGATCTTTCCTCAACCGACGAGATTATCGCTATCGGCTTTTGCTCGACCTTCGGCACTGGGGGTTCGGGAGCTTGTACCGACACGGGCGTTTCTCCCTGACGAACGGCAGGCATCACCGGCTCTTCGGTATTGATCGGCGTAGAGATAGTGTGTGCAAACTTATCCTCCGGCTCGACCGGCTTTGTTACTACGTCAAAGCCCAACTGTCTGCGCTTGAGCGACTCCTCACGTCCGTCGCGTATCGGCTCGGTCATATCCGAAAGACGTCTGCCTCCAACGACGGCACGAACGGTGCTCTGCTCCTGTCGTGGAGGTGTCATCTGCATCTCGGGTCTGGTCGCGTTCTGCTCGAGCGCGGCGCGAACACCGTAGTACACCGCTTCAAAGACCGGCTTTTCGTTTGAGAACTTTACCTCGAGCTTTGAAGGGTGGACGTTTACGTCTACAAGTGCGGGGTTTATCTCGATATTAAGAATACAGACCGGAAATTTTTCGGGCGGTATATACGAAACGTACGCCTGCTCCAGCGCCGCCTGAGCCGTTCTGCTCTTGACGTATCTGCCGTTTATAAATATATTTTGGAAGTTACGGTTGACCTTGCAGTTATCACTTCTGCCGCAATATCCGCTGACCTTGATACCGTCAAGCCCTCCGTTGACCTCGATGAGCGCGCGGGCAAAATCGCGCCCGAACACCGAGTGTACGGCACTTTTAAGGTTACCGTCGCCAACCGTATCAAGACGGGTTGAACCGTCGGTTATAAGTCTGAACGATATCTCGGGGTGAGACAGGGCGATCTTCTCAACCACGGCGGTGATCGCCATAGTCTCGGTCACGTCCTTTTTCAGAAACTTTCTTCTCGCGGGAACGTTCGCAAAGAGATTCTCTACCATAACAGTCGTTCCGGTCTGCGCTGCGCGATCACCGATTCCGATAACTACCCCGCCCGAGACCTCGATGACCGAGCCAAACTCGGCGTCTGCCGTCTTTGAGATGATACGAAGGTCGGATACGGCTGCGATAGCCGCAAGTGCCTCACCTCGGAACCCAAGCGTCATTATTGCCGAAAGATCGGTCTCGTCCTTTATTTTACTGGTGGCGTGACGGCGTACCGCGACGGCGAGGTCGTCTCGCTCCATTCCGCAGCCGTTATCGGTCACTCTCATGAGCGTTACTCCGCCGTTCTGCGTTTCAACCGTTATACGGGTCGCGCCCGCGTCTATCGCATTCTCAACCAGCTCCTTGATGACCGAGGACGGTCTGTCAACGACCTCTCCTGCGGCTATCAGGTTTGCAACGGCGAATGAAAGTACGTTTATCTTTCCCATTTTACTTCAACCTTTTTTGCAGATTAAAAAGTAAGGTCATAGCCTCGTAAGGCGACAGCATATTGATATCCACAGCCTTCAGCTCGTCGATGACCTGCTCAGCAAGACAATCGTCAAGACTTATAATACTATCGTCCTTTTCGGGTGCGGGCGGCAACTCCCCTCCCGTTCTGAGCGCCTTCGAGCTCTGCTCAACTATCGCAAGGACCTCCTTGGCGCGCTTTATGACCTCGTTCGGCAGACCTGCGAGCTTTGCGACCTCGATACCATAGCTATCGTCGGTCGAGCCTCGAACGATCTTACGAAGGAAGGTTATGCTATCCCCTCTCTTCTTTGCCGCAATGTTATAGTTAACGATGCCGGGGAACTCGTCCTCAAGACCCGTCAGCTCGTGATAGTGCGTTGCAAAAAGAGTCTTTGCTCCTATCTTTTTGCCGTAGGTATACTCTATTATGGCTCTTGCGATACTCATACCGTCAAAGGTGCTCGTTCCGCGCCCAACCTCGTCGTAAATTATAAGACTCTGCTTGGTGGCATTTCGAAGTATGTACGCGACCTCATTCATCTCAAGCATAAAGGTGGACTGTCCCGATGCCAGATCGTCAGACGCGCCAACGCGGGTGAATATCTTATCCACCGTTCCGATGCGCGCCTCCTTTGCGGGTACGTACGATCCCATCTGTGCCATAAGAACGATCAGAGCCACCTGACGCATATAGGTCGATTTACCTGCCATGTTCGGTCCGGTTATGAGCATCATACGGTTATCCTTGGTATCAAGCAGGACGTCGTTCGGCACAAAATACGTTTCCTTTACGAACTGCTCAACGACCGGATGACGACCGTCGCGAATGTCTATAACGTCCGACTGGTCTATCTCGGGACGAACGAAATGGTTTCGAGAAGCCACGGTCGCCAAGGAGAGATAACAGTCAAGCTCGGCGATAAGTCTTGCGTTCTTCAGAACGCGATCCGAGTTTTCCGCCGCAAGACTGCGGATCTCCTGGAAGAGATCGTATTCAAGTCCCTGAAGCTTATCGGTTGCTCCGAGAATGGTCGCCTCAAGGTCCTTGAGCTCCTGCGAGATATAACGCTCGCAGTTTGCAAGCGTCTGCTTACGTACAAATCTATCCGGAACTTGGTTTACAAACGACTTCGAGACCTCAATATAGTAACCGAACACGCGGTTAAATCCTACCTTCAGGGTCTTGATGCCCGTCTTTTCCTTTTCCTCCTCGCCGATCCTTTCGACCCAGCTCTTACCGTCGGTCATGACCGAGCGGAGATAGTCGACGTCGGCGTTATAGCCTGCCTTTATCATTCCGCCCTCGCGAACCGAGAAGGGTGCTTCGTCAACGATCGCGGCGTCTATTCTGTCTCTCAGCTCGGCGATAGGGTCAAGCTCGCGGTATATGCGGTTAAGCTCACCGTCGGAGCACTGGGAAAGAAGCTCACGAAGCTCGGGAAGGAGCTTGAGCGTCGTACAGACCGCACGAAGATCGCGTCCGTTTGCGCTACCGTATACGATCTTCGACATAAGTCTTTCAAGGTCGAGAACGCCGGACAAAAGCTCGGTCATCTCTTCCCTCAAAAGGAAATTACCGAAAAGCTCACCCACGGCTCCCTGACGTCGAATTATCTGCGACGACGAACGAAGCGGATGCTCAAGCCATGAGCGCAGCAATCTCGCTCCGGGAGCTGTTTCGGTCTTATCGAGAACCCAAAGCAACGAGCCCTTGCGGTCCTTGTTTCTGAGCGTTTCGGTCAGCTCAAGGTTGCGTCGGGTGTTTATATCCATTTCAAGATACTGTCCGCCCGTGTAGATCTCAAGCTCGTTTATGTACGAAATATCCGAGCGCTGCATCTCGGCAACGTAGCTCAGCAGAGCTCCGACGGCGCAGACCAGCGGTCTATCCTCAAGAGTTTCCTCGCGAACGTTACTGCCAAACTGCTTTTTGACTATCTCGCGCGCGTTATCATACTCAAAGCGACCCGCCTGATTGGTTGCCAGCATAGCCCCGAGGCGGTCGCGGATAAACTCTCCCGAAACTCCGAGCTTCTGCATTG
>JAZKZA010000062.1:0-1966 GCA_045612445.1 Eubacteriales bacterium
GATCTCATACATGATCGAGGTCATCATAGATTCCATGATCGCTCTGAGTCCGCGTGCTCCGGTGTTTCTCTCAAGTGCGAGGTCCGCGACCGCCTCGAGAGCTCCGTCTGCAAACTCAAGCTTAACTCCGTCCATCTCAAAAAGCTTGGCGTACTGCTTAACTATCGAGTTTTTCGGTTCGCTTATGATCTTGACGAGCGCATCGCGGTCAAGGTCGGAAAGCGCAACGAAGACGGGAAGGCGACCGACAAGCTCGGGAATAAGTCCGAACTTTACGATGTCGTGAGGAACGACGTCACGGTAGATACCGGTGCTCTTCTTTTCGCTTTTCTTGAGAATGTCTCCCGAAAAGCCGACGGTGTTGCCGCCCTTACGCTTCTCAATTATCTTGTCGAGAGTGTCGAACGCGCCGCCGCAGATGAAAAGAATGTTTTGGGTGTTGATCTGGATAAACTCCTGATTGGGGTGCTTACGTCCACCCTGCGGAGGAACGTTTGCAACTGTGCCCTCAAGTATTTTGAGGAGTGCCTGCTGAACGCCCTCGCCCGAAACGTCGCGGGTTATCGAGCGGTTCTCACTGCGACGGGCGATCTTATCGATCTCGTCGATATAGATGATTCCTCGCTCGGCGAGCGCGATGTCGTAATCTGCCGCCTGTATAAGACGGAGAAGGATGTTTTCAACGTCCTCGCCGACGTAACCTGCCTCGGTCAGCGTGGTGGCATCTGCAATAGCGAAGGGAACTCGCAGAGTTTTTGCAAGTGTCTGCGCCAGATAGGTCTTACCGACACCGGTGGGACCCATAAGCAGGACGTTGCTCTTCTGAAGTTCAACCTCGTCCTCAGCCTCACTTGAGGTGTCTTCAAATCTGCGGCGTCTCTGGGGCTTTGCCTTGGCTTCCTTGTTCAGAACTCGCTTGTAGTGATTGTAAACGGCTACCGACAGCGCGATCTTGGCGTTGTCCTGACCTATGACGTACTGGTCGAGAGTTGCCTTGATCTGCTGGGGCTTGGGAAGGTTGCTGAGCGAGAGCTTGCCGGTTGCCGCCTCGGAAACTGCTTTTTCGTTTTCGTAAAGCAGCTCGTCACAGGCGTCAACGCAGAAATCGCAGATATAAAGTCCGGTGGGAGAGGGAATGAGGTAGTTGACCTGGTTCTCGTTTCTCGCGCAGAAGGAACAGTATCTGACGTTATTGTTGTTTTTGTTGTTTTGTGCCATGTTTTACCTTAAAATGTGTTGATCAGGCTCTCTTGGACATGATCTTATCGATTATGCCGTATTCAAGTGCTTCTTCGGCGGTCAAGAAATTGTCGCGGTCGGTGTCGAGGCAGATCTGCTCATAGCTCTTACCGGTGTTCTCGGCAAGGATACGGTTCAGTCTTTCCTTTGTGCGAAGGATCATATCGGCGTGGATCTTGATATCGGACGCCTGACCCTTGAAGCCGCCGAGCGGTTGGTGGATCATAATTTCGCTGTTAGGCAGGGAATAACGCTTGCCCTTTGCACCTGCCGAAAGCAGGAACGCTCCCATGCTTGCCGCCATACCGACGCAGATGGTCGAAACGTCGCACTTGACGAAGTTCATCGTGTCGTAGATAGCCATACCTGCAGTTACCGATCCGCCGGGGCTGTTGATGTAGAGTGATATATCCTTGTCGGGATCCTGCGCTTCAAGGAACAGCATCTGGGCGACGACCAAAGAGGCGGTCGTATCGTTGATCTCCTCCGAGAGAATGATGATACGGTCGCTCAGCAGTCTCGAAAAGATGTCGAACGATCTTTCACCGCGACCGGTTTGTTCAATGACCATAGGAACTAAAGAATCGCTTAAATAATTGAACATATAAAATCTCCGTTAGCCGCCAGCGACGGCACAAATAAATTTTTTTGCCGCGAAAAAGCTTAAAATTCCTGAAATTTTACGATTTTCCGCTAATAAATTGACACCTGCAAAACGGCTTTCGCC